>JANOVD010000450.1:0-1801 GCA_031417255.1 Chitinophagaceae bacterium | reverse complement strand
AGTTTCACCTGGTCATAATGCCCTGCATTCCACTTCTGCCGGTAAGCCTCATACAAACTAACCGCACAGGCAACAGAAATATTGAGCGATTTAATGATGCCAACCTGCGGTATAATAAAATTACCATCGGCCATCGCAATGATCTCTTCGCTAACACCGCTGTGTTCGTTTCCAAAAACCAACGCAACCGGCTCGGTTAAATTTAATTCATGCAGGCCAACCGAATCTGTACTTAAATGCGTGGTGTAAATTTTTTTATAACGTTTTCTCAACTCATTAAAGCATTCAACAGCATCCGTAAACTGGTGAACAGTCAGCCATTTAGCCGCACTGGATGAACTTTTTGCCCCCCATTTTTTATGCGGCGGAATTTTTGTGTTGAGGATATAAATGTCCTGTATACCCACCGCATCGCAGGTTCGCATTACCGCCGAAATATTGTGCGGATCAAAAACATTTTCCAGCAACACGGTAAGGTCGGGCTGGCGTTTGTTTAAAACTGAAGTAAGGCGTTGGTTTCTTTCGGGAGTCATGTTGCAATTTACAGAAGAATATTTTGTAGAAGATATTTTGCCTGCGGCAAAACGGATTGCCACAAAGACTCGAAGGCACAAAGGTTTTGCCATCGGCAAAAAAAAATGCCACAGAAACACGGAAACACAGAAAAATACAAATCAAGTTTCCGTGCTTCTGTGCTTCTGTGGCTAAATCAAAATTCCCGAAGGGAATATCTGTTTTCTTTGCTTCCTTACCTCTGTGGCAAAAAATATTCCCGAAGGGAATAAAAAGAATATTTTTGCTCATAAACATTCCGGTTTGAGTACACCCGTTTTTTTAATAACACCACCATTCACCCAGCTAAACACGCCCTATCCGGCTACGGCATACCTGAAAGGTTTTCTCAACACAAAAAAAATAAATTCCTTCCAGGCCGACCTGGGTATTGAAGTTACCGTGACTTTATTTTCAAAAGTTGGTTTACAAAATCTCTTTTCAGAAATTAATGCGCTGTGCACAGCATCCTGCGGACAAAAAGAACATTCATCAAATGCAGCAAGGTTAATTGCTTTACAGGATGATTATATAAATACCATTGATGCGGTGATGTTGTTCCTGCAGGGCAAAAGCCCTACCCTTGCACATTTAATTTGTAAACGGGATTTTTTACCCGAAGCAGAACGATTTGCACAATTAGATGACCTGAAATGGGCTTTTGGCAATATGGGTACGCAGGATAAAGCAAAACACCTGGCAACTATGTATCTTGAAGATCTAAGTGATCTTATTAAAGAAACTGTTGATGAACATTTTGGTTTCAGCCGTTATGCCGAAAGATTGGGCCGCTCTGCAAACAGTTTTGATGAATTGTATGCAGCCATGCAAAATGAATATACTTATCTTGATAAAATACTCATCAATATTTTACAAAAAAAGATGGAAGCCCTGCAGCCGCAACTGGTTGCCATCTCTGTTCCCTTCCCCGGTAATTTATATACATCATTGCGTTGCGGACAATGGATAAAGAAAAACTATCCTTCGGTTAAAGTAGTGATGGGTGGCGGCTTTGCCAATACCGAACTGCGTTCTTTATCCGATACAAGAGTCTTTGAATTTTTTGATTTTATAACACTGGATGATGGCGAAGCACCACTTGAAATTTTATGCCAACATCTTAAAGGCGAAAAAACAATTGAAGAATTAAAACGAACTTTTACTTTGGCAGATGGCAAAGTAACCTATATTAATAATACCGCCTGTACCGATTATAAGCAGGGCCAGGTGGGCACACCCGATTACAGCG
>JANOVD010000449.1:0-5579 GCA_031417255.1 Chitinophagaceae bacterium | reverse complement strand
AATCATCATTATTGATATAGATATTTCCGGCATCATCTAAATAAGCTATTTTTTGTTTACGCAGCTCTTCTTTTAATTTAGGGAAAATAGTTTCTGCAATTACAAGCAGAGGCTTATACTTCCTGGCTTGTTCCATGATCGCAGGTAAATGATGAGCTCTTAATTCTCTTTTACATTCTATAAAGAATACTTTTTCTTTAGTTGCTACTATAATTTCTACCGTTCCATCAATAAACATATCTTTCACAGCAGGTTTGAATTTGGTTTTCATACCTGTTGTTTTATGCATCTTTTCTAATGCATGTAAAATGATATGCTCTTCTTTTTTGTTCATTTTATTAATAAGTTCACGTAACGTGAACAATCAAATATACTGAACAAAAACTAAATATAGAAATTAATTTTGAAAGGAAATATACATTGCTAATTGAAAAACAAGTCTTTTACCGGTTATCCGATTAATACCGACTGCACCTGATAACTGAACTGTGTTTTAGGGCAAAAAAATAAGGGACTTCAAGACGATTTCTCGCTGAAGTCCCTTTTGGTATCGGGGAGCAGGCTTGAACTGTCGTCTGCTGCGGCGGAGGGATTCAACAACTTCTTACTACTTAAATAATATTTTCCTTAAATGGCTTATATTTGCGCCCCAATGTCGGGGTAGCTCAGCTGGTTAGAGCATCGGATTCATAACCCGAAGGTCGGCAGTTCAAGTCTGCTCCCCGATACAATAAAGCCCCATATTGGGGCTTTATTCTTTTTCAACTGTTATTTTTACCTTTCAGTAAAACTTTAAAAAATAAGCCATGATAAAATTACCGGATATAGAACAGGTGTCGGCCCAGGTGCACAAAGCATGGATAGCATCTAAAAAAGCCAATGGAATTACATCCCGTAAAGCTGAAGACGGAGAAGAATTAATGGTGCCTTATGACCGGCTGAGTGAAAAAGCCAAAGACCTGGACAGGAATACCGTAAAAGCTGTTTATGATGCCATTAAAAAACTGAAAACTTAGTTGTCAATTGAGCAACACATTCAATTAGCATCCGCCCGGCATAAAACATTTTTCTTTTAGGTTGTTATGAAATACAGAATATGCAATATATCTTTAGCACGGCTGAATATTTTATTGCTTTCTTTTTTCTACATGAAAAAAAGCGGATTCAGTTAAACTAACATTGCTTACAATTTCAAATTATACATAAACCAATTGTTATTAATTTATAAAAAATGAAAAGTACTTCATTAGTAAAGGCTGGTATTTTAACCCTGGTATTGGTAACCATCTCAGTAGCCGGCTGGGAGCTTTACCTGCGCAACAAAGGCTTTGAAACTACTTTTTATGATGACCCGGCTTTATGGGCACATAAAAGAGATATGGTTTATGAACCTGCTGATAAAGCAACGGTCTTCATCGGTTCATCCCGTATTAAATTCGACCTGGATATTAAAACATGGGAGGCTATTACCGGCGACCATGCCATACAATTAGCCTGTGTAGGCAGTACACCCATCCCGCTACTGGAAGATTTAGCCAACGATAAGAATTTTAAAGGCAAACTGGTTGTAGATGTAACCGAAGGGTTGTTTTTTTCTACAGCTCCTCCAAATGCAAGCAGGCCTGTTGAAAATATGAAATATTTTAAAGATCGTACACCGGCACAGCGGGCAGGTTTTCATATCAATCATTTATTGGAATCGCAATTTGTTTTTTTAGATAAGGATTGGCTTTCACTTGGGGCACAGTTAGATAAACTGGATATTTCCGACCGGCCCGGTGTATATAATTTTAAAGGGTTCCCTTCCGATTTTGGCAGGGTAAAATTCAGCCGTCATGAGTATATGACCGATAAATTTTCATCAGATACTGTTTTGCAAAACAAAGTAAAAGCCATTTGGGATACTTTCAGAAAGATGAGTAAAGATCCGCCGGCAAGTGGTGCAAAATTAGATTCTATGCTGGACCGGGTAAAGGTTGCAGTGGATAAAATAAAAGCCAGGGGTGGGCAGGTATTGTTTGTGCGTACACCATCCAGCGGCCCTTACTATCACATGGGCGAAAGCAAGGCCTTTCCGAGAGAAAAATATTGGGAACGTATCATGTCAATTACCGGTTGCCCCGGCATTCATTTTGCCGATTACCCGGCCATTGCAAATTTTGTTTGTCCTGAATTTTCGCATTTAAGCCAGACGGATGCCATTGTGTTCACAAAAAATTTCATCAATATTCTGCAGGAAAAGGGCTGGGCATTTCCTCATAAACAAACTTCTTTATAAATGGGGTTATCTGATTTTAAAAAGGCCGGCATATTGACCATTGTACTGGTGCTGACTGCGGTAAGCAGTTGGGAATTTTATTTACGCAGTAAAGGAGTTTCTTTTTCTTTTGATGATAATGAGGCTTTATGGGCTTATGAAAGGTCACAGATTTATAAAGAGCCTGATGCTACATTTTTTATAGGGGCATCCCGGATAAAATTTGATCTGGATATACAAACCTGGGAAAATATTACGGGTGAAAAAGCTGTTCAACTGGCTTTGGTAGGCACATCTCCTCAACTTATTTTACAAGACCTGGCTAACGATGAAAAATTTGCCGGAAAATTAATTGTTGACATTACCGAGATGGTAATTTATTCACGGGACCCGGGAGACCAGGCTAATGCAAAAAAAAGTATTGAGTATTATAAAAAATTAACTCCTGCTCAGCGTGTCAGTTTCTGTATAGATTATGTATTGCAATCCAACCTGGTTTTCCTGGAGTCGAAAAAATTTTCCTTAAATGGAGTATTGGGCGAATTACAGCTTCCGGGCAGAAAGGGAGTTAATGTATTTCATGGATTTCCTGTTGGATTTGAACCTACAACTTTTGACAGACAGAATATAATGTCAGATGATTTTATGATAGATACAAGCCGGCAAATACTTGTTAAAAATGCCTGGACACAATTCGGACTTTTAAATAAGAATCCTGGCATAACCGGTGATACGTTACAAAAAATATTTGCAGATATAAAAACTTCCATTGATAAAATAAAAGCAAGAGGTGGACAGATAATATTTGTACGGCCTCCATCCAGCGGCGAAATGAGAGAAGCAGAGAAGATGGCTTATCCCCGTGAATTGTATTGGGATAAACTGTTGGCTTATACAAATACAGCAGGAATTCATTTTGAGGATTATCCGGCGATGACAAATTTTATTTGCCCGGAATGGTCGCACTTATCGCCGAAAGACGCCATTGTATTTACAAAACAACTGATTGAAATTCTTCAGCAGGAAAAAGGCTGGAAATTTATTCATAAAAACAACAGGTAAAATTATTTATCACTGAGTAATATTTAAAACTATGGTATTTAACTCCTATACTTTCATTGCTTTTTTTATTGTTATGCTCATTTTGCATAACCTTCCTTTTTCGTGGAAAACAAAAAAAATAAACCTGCTGATAGCCAGTTATATTTTTTATGCAGCATGGAACCCACCATTTATACTTCTTTTATGGTTAGCAACTGTTGTAGATTATTTTGTAGGTAAGGCACTTTATAATCAGGAGAATAAATACAAGCGAAAATTATTGCTGGTGATAAGCCTTATTGGCAACCTGGGCATGCTTATCTTTTTTAAATACGGCACTTTTTTACTGGAAAATTTCACAAATCTTGTAAATGCCATGGGCATGGAATATCATCCTGCAAAACCAAATATAATTTTACCGGCGGGTATTTCTTTTTATACATTCACCACACTGTGTTACACCATTGATATGTATAAGCGGAAAAGCAAACAGGTTAAATCGTTACTTGATTTTTCTTTGTTTGTTACTTTCTTTCCGCATTTGGTGGCAGGGCCTATTGTTCGTCCGCCACAATTGGTACCACAGTTTGAAACGCCCCGTAAAGCAACACAACAGCAATTGATGCAGGGCTTATTATTGGTTACTCTTGGTTTATTTATGAAAGTGGTTTTGGCAGACAGTATGCTTGCCCAATCGGCCAATGATGTTTTTAATTCGAAGGCAATATTACATACGTTGGATGCATGGATGGGTGTACTGGCTTTTTCGGGACAGATATTTTTTGATTTTGCCGGTTATTCAACCTGTGCCATTGGTGTTGCAGCCTGTTTAGGTTTTGTGTTGCCACACAATTTTTTATATCCGTATGCGGCCATTGGTTTTTCCGATTTTTGGCGAAGATGGCATATTACTTTATCTGCCTGGCTAAGGGATTATTTATACATTCCGCTGGGCGGCAACCGCAATGGAAAATTCAGAACCTACATAAACTTAATGATCACCATGCTGCTGGGTGGCCTGTGGCATGGCGCCAACTGGACCTTTGTGGTTTGGGGCGCTTTACATGGATTTTATTTATGGGTAGAAAAAATTATCCAGGATATCAGGAAAGTTCCGGCGCCACTAACTACTGTAACTGCCATGACAATGGACGGTAGCGGAAGCACTGAACTTATAAAAAATAAAACCTTCCGCAATTTTTTGCTGGCTATGGTTACATTCTTTTTCATCAATGTAACCTGGGTCTTTTTCCGGGCACCTGATTTTTCTTCTGCCTGGCAACTCTTAACATCCATGTTTTACAATGTACCAAAGGCAGAGGCTTTGCTCACTACACTAAGCATTATAAAAGTTTCAGTAATAACCGTATTGCTGGTAGCATTTCACTGGATGATGCGGAATACAAGAGTATTGACTGTGGCTGAAAAAATGCCCTGGTGGTTGCTGGGTATCATCTGGTCGGTTTTATTGTTATTGCTGATATGGAGCCAGGAAAGCAGCAGTTCATTTATTTATTTTCAATTTTAAAGAATTCAGCTTTCCCCGCAATTATCATTATCCATCGTAAATTACAATCCTGTTTCGGCAGGATTTTTTTTGACATGTCCTCTGTAGCTTTAGCGAAAGTGGATACCAGCTTCAGTTTTGAGTCGCCGCCTTCTCCTGACAAGCGGCGAAACAAACTGCATTAAAAATTTCATTATGATGCAACAGATAACTTTGAAATGTTGACACATTATTCTGGTAAATTAGCAGTGGGTTACTGCTGCCCGCTTGTCGGAAAACAAGGCGGGGGCGTTAGAATAGTAGATTGCTTTATATTTGAAACAGGGAACATCCACAGGGGCAGAAAAGTTACCAATACCGATTACAGCAACAACGTAAGTTTTCAGCAATCTGATGTAGTGCTCGAAAGTAAATAGTTTGCTCCTGGTAAATTTCCTGCTTCCTTTAATTTTATTTTTTACTTGGTTTATGTAATGCATTTTAAAAATGCATCTGTATAACATAATTAACTGTTATGCAGAAACTCCAACTCTCAATTCCCGAACCCTGCCACCAAAACTGGCACCACATGACCCCAACTGACCAGGGCCGCTTTTGCAATGCCTGCGCAAAAGAAGTAGTTGATTTTAGTACTATGACAGACATACAGGTGCTTAATTATTTTACAGGCTTAACACACGATAAAGTTTGCGGCAGGGCATTACCTGAGCAATTGAACAGAACAATAAGCCGACAACCAAACCCAAAGAAAAGATTGTTTTGGTACTGGAATTA
>JANOVD010000448.1:0-9746 GCA_031417255.1 Chitinophagaceae bacterium | reverse complement strand
TACTGGGTAAACTGGTTTTTGCCAAAAACACCCAAAAACAAATAAAAGAAGCAGAGCAGCAGGCTCAAAAGATAATCGCCGACGGAAATTTACAGGCCGAAAACCTTAAGAAAGAAAAACTGCTGGAAGCCAAGGAAAAGTTTGTACAACTCAAGTCCGATCACGACAGGGATGTAATGCAACGCAACCAAAAATTAGTTGAAGGTGAAGCCCGTATCAAACAAAAAGAACAATCCCTCAATCAAAAAGATCAGAATCTTGAAAAACAGATAAAAGATAATGAAGTCATCAAAGAAAACCTTAACCGGCAAACCGAAATTGTAAATACCAAGCGTACCGAACTTGAAAAACACCAGGAAGAACATATCCGCCGCCTTGAAAAAGTTGCCGGCCTGAGTGCAGAAGATGCCAAAGCACAGTTAATAGAAAGTTTAAAACAGGAAGCCCATACCAAGGCACTGGTTATTCAGCAGGAAATTATTGAAGATGCAAAATTAAAGGCTACAAAAGAGGCCCGTAAAATTGTTATTCAAACCATACAGCGTACTGCTGCAGAGGCTGCCATTG
The DNA here is from genome assembly GCA_031417255.1 of Chitinophagaceae bacterium. GTDB lineage: Bacteria > Bacteroidota > Bacteroidia > Chitinophagales > Chitinophagaceae > Ferruginibacter. The sequence goes on along the minus strand of JANOVD010000448.1, from coordinate 9,179 downwards.
AAAATGCCATCACGGTGTTTAATCTTGAAAGTGACGAAATAAAAGGTTCTATCATCGGCCGCGAAGGCCGTAACATACGTGCCCTGGAAGCCGCTACCGGAGTAGATCTGATAGTTGATGATACCCCCGAAGCCATTGTACTTTCTTCCTTTGATCCGTTGCGCAGGGAGATTGCCCGTTTATCGCTGCAGCGCCTTGTTGCCGATGGGCGTATTCACCCGGCACGTATTGAAGAAGTGGTGGAAAAAACTAAAAAACAAATTGACGACCAGGTAATGGAAATTGGTGAACGTACAGCAATGGAGTTGGGGGTGCATGGCCTGCATAAGGAGTTGATAAGGATGGTTGGCCGTATGCGTTTTCGCTCCAGTTACGGCCAAAACCTGTTAATGCACAGCCGTGAAACAGCTAATCTTTGCGCCATCATGGCCGCAGAACTGGGCATGAATGCAAAACTGGCTAAAAGGGCTGGTTTACTGCATGATATTGGTAAAGTACCTGATGAAGAAACAGAATTAAGCCATGCATTGTTAGGCGCCAAACTCGCCGAAAAATATGGCGAAAACCCTGCGGTAGTTAACGCCATTGGCGCCCACCACGATGAAATGGAAATGCAATATGTAATCTCTCCCATCATACAGGCCTGCGATGCCATTAGCGGTGCAAGGCCGGGTGCAAGGCGTGAGATCATGCAGCAATATATTCAGCGTATAAAAGACCTGGAGAACCTGGCTATGGCTTATACCGGTGTTGAAAAGGCATACGCCATTCAGGCTGGCCGTGAGTTAAGGGTAATTGTAGAGGCCGATAAAGTAACCGATGGCGAAAGCGATAAACTGAGTTTTGAAATAGCACAAAAAATACAAACCGAAATGACCTTTCCCGGTCAGATTAAAGTAACGGTTATCAGGGAAAAGAGAAGTGTGAATGTGGCGAGGTAAGGCCCCCTCTGAACTTCGTTCTTTCCCTGGCGTGAACCCCGAAGGGGGAGGAAAAGGAGAAGATTGAAGCGAATTCCGATGTGATTTGTATTTTTAATTTGAAGTATAATTTTAAAATCCAGCAAGTTAAACCCTGCTGGATTTTTTTTGAACAAGCTTTATATCCCTGATGAAACTTCATTGGCACCGATAGCTATCGGTGCTCCGTTCAAATCCATATCTTTGGTCAGCTTTATTTAAGTTTTATGATGATTTAGGCTGCATTTGAAAAATATTTCTGCACGAACACAAAAAAACTCCTAACTCCTAACTCCTAACTCATTTCTTTCCCCTACCTTTGCCGTCCGTAAAAAATCATATAATATGAACGCAGTAGCATTTGTGCATGAGCAATTAGACACAAAAGGAAAAGCAAAGCTTCCAAATTTTAAGGCAGGCGACAACGTAACTGTAAACTATAAAATTGTAGAGGGTACCAAAGAGCGTATTCAAAGCTTTAAAGGCGATGTTATAAAGCGTCAGGGAACCGGCGCAACAGCTTCATTTACAGTACGTAAAATGAGCGATGGTGTAGGCGTTGAACGTTTATTTCCTGTATTTTCGCCAAATATTGAAAGTGTAGTTCTACACAAAGTGGGAAAAGTAAACCGTGCAAAATTGTATTATCTGCGTGAAAGAAGCGGAAAAAGTGCCCGTATCAGTGAAAAAAGAAGAGCGGTTGCCAAAAAATAATCAACGTATAAATTATACTAAAAGAGCGGAAATTTTTAAATTTCCGCTCTTTTATTTTGTAAATGTGGAAAATACGCATTATCATTGCAAAAGTACTTAACAATTCACCATCCTTCTCAAAGACTTTACCACTGATTTTTTAAACATTTAAAAATTTAAACCATGAGAAGGATTGTTCTTTCGCTGATTGTATTGTTTTCTGTAATTTTTTTAGTTTCCTGTGCCCGGGGCATTTCTCCCGAACAGGCTGCAAATGGCAAAGCCAGGTGTGGTAAAAATTACATCCGCTGATTTTTATAATCTGAGTGATTAGTTTGCTTCCGTTAATCAACGGTTAACTTTGTTATATTTATTAAGAGGGTTAGCAATTATTTGGTTTATCTTTACACTCTAAATTATCTGATATGTCAATTTTAACTATTTTCTTAGCTATGCCTGGAACAGGTGAAATGATTATGATCTTTATAGCCATTTTATTATTATTTGGCGGTAAAAAAATACCTGAACTGATGAGGGGTTTGGGTCGTGGGATGCGTGAATTTACCGATGCCAAAAACAATGTTAAGAGTGAGATTGAAGATGGTATGAAAGAAAAAGAAAGCAAATAAAAATAATTACACCGGGAATGAATGATTCCTGTTTTTTCGGCTGAAGTGCACCCGCTATCTATGGGAACACTTCAGCCGATTTTATATAAACCGAATCAGCGATTTAAACTATGTTTCTATATAAAGATATCAACCGGTATAAACTGGATTTAGTAGAAAATAAAACTACTGTTGTTGATGCTGTTCAACATTTTCTGCAACAGATTGATGCCAACAAAAAACTGAACGCTTTTACAGAAGTATTTGCTGATGAGGCTTGGGAGAAGGCCAGGCAATTGGATGAAAGAAGAAAAAATGCTGAACCCCTTAAAAAACTTCATGGCCTAGTGATTGCCATTAAAGATGTGATCTGTTATAAAGATCATACGGTTACGGCTTCATCAAAAATATTAGAAGGATTTAAAAGTTTATATACCGCTACTGCAGTACAACGCTTATTAGATGAAGATGCAATTATAATTGGCACCTGCAACTGTGATGAATTTGCCATGGGCAGTACTAACGAAAACTCGGTCTACGGTCCTGTTTTAAATGCATTGGATAATACAAAAGTGCCCGGCGGATCTTCGGGAGGAAGTGCGGTTGCAGTACAGGCAGGTATGTGTATGGCAAGTTTAGGCAGCGATACAGGCGGCTCTGTAAGGCAACCGGCAGATTTTTGTGGCATCCTGGGCATGAAACCAACTTATGGCACAATTTCACGCTACGGATTGATAGCTTATGCATCTTCTTTTGACCAGATTGGAATTTTTGGAAACACGGTTGTTGATATTGCGTTGTTGCTGGAAGTGATGAGTGGGGAGGATGAGTTTGATAGTACGGCCTGCCCTAACCCCCGTCCGACCAGGTCGTCCGGGCGGGCCTCCCAAGGAGGGGGACTTGAAACAATTCAAAATTTTTCAGAAGTTTTATCAATTCAAGAGGACAAAAAATATAAGATTGCTTATTTTAAAGAAGCACTTTATCATCCATCTCTTGATAAAGAAATAAAAGAAGCAATTTTAACCCTTGTTGAAACGCTAAAGTCAGAAGGGCATACGGTTACTGAAATTGATTTTGATATGTTGGATTATGTGGTACCTGCGTATTATGTTTTAACTACTGCAGAAGCCAGCAGCAATTTGAACAGGTACGATGGAATCCGCTATGGATATCAAACCAAGGGCAATATAAAAGAATTAACAGAGTTTTATAAGCAGACCAGGAGTGAAGGTTTTGGCAAAGAAGTACAGCGCAGGATCATGCTGGGCACCTTTGTTTTAAGCAGTGGTTATTACGATGCTTATTTTAGCAAAGCACAGCAGGTGCGTAGGTTGTTGGTTGATAAAACCGATGCCATATTCGTTGATTTTGATGCAGTTATACTCCCAACCAGCCCGGTAACTGCTTTTACGATCGGTGATAAAAGCAACGACCCGATTGCCATGTACCTGGCCGATATTTTTACAGTTTTTGCCAATTTAACCGGCATTCCGGGTATTTCGGTACCGCTTTTTAAACACAGCAACGGCATGCCGTTTGGTCTGCAGATTATGACTAAAAAAACAGATGAACTAACTTTGCTGCAATTGGCCGGTCATCTTATGAAATATAAACAGGCAGTTTAATAAAAAATGAGACAACTAATTTTCATATTCACCTTCCATTTATTTTTACTTTCGGTAAAAGCAGGTAATGTTTTAGATATACCACTGCAGCAAAATCCTGTTGATACGGGTATTATACCTGATCCAATTGAAGCGGAAATAATTGCTGAAGTAATAAAAACAAAGGCGCCGCCTGTAAAAGAAAAAGTGCAGTATTTCAGCCAGGTAACAAAATATGGTTTTAAAAATTTATTTGCCAAATACAATTACAACCCTGCACTGCCCTATTCATCGCAGGTAAATCCACATGCAGAAAGTTATATGCAGGATTATTTAAAATCGCATAGTACCAGTTTGATCAATATGAAAGGTTGGGGCCAGCCCTATTTTAATTTAATTGACAATATTCTTTCGCAATACGGATTACCAAAGGAACTTAAATACCTGGCAGTAATTGAAAGTAATTTAAGTTCCAGGGCAACAAGCTGGGTAGGTGCCGGCGGTCCCTGGCAGTTTATGCCATACACTGCCCGTGATTACGGCCTGGTTGTAAACAATGTTTTAGATGAACGCCGTGATTATTACAAGAGCACCCACGCCGCAGCCAGGTACCTGTTAACTTTATACGGCCAAATGAAAGACTGGTTGCTGGTAATAGCAGCATACAACGGCGGGCCCGGCAGGGTTTACAGTGCCATTAAGCAAAGCAGCAGCCGCAATTTTTGGAGCCTGCAGTATTATTTACCAACCGAAAGCCGCAACCACGTTAAAAAATTTATTGCCACACATTATATTATGGAGGGCACCGGTGGTGTAACAACAGTGCCTAATTTATCAGGGAATTATAATCCGAGGGGTGGTGTAAATTCTTTTGATGCAAAGCCGGATTTAACAGAAGAGGAGAAGGAATTTGCAAGCACACAAAGTATTACCGGCAAATACAATTCATTGGTTATTGCTAAAAACCTGTTGATGGATATTGGTACTTTTAACCGCTATAATCCCGATTTCGACAATATGATGAGCATCAATGGCAATTATGATTTACGGTTACCGTCCGATAAAATGCAGCTCTTTTTGGCAAACAAATATGTTATACTCAATGAGTGTGTACAATTGTTATTGGGCGATAATCCTGAACCACCGCCGAATCAATCAACAACATATCCTTCTCCCAAAAAAGGAAAAAGAAAAACTAAATAATTTTACTCCAACTCATTTTGTTCATTATTCCTGCATGTTCACGTTCCGTGAACAGATTAAAAAAGTGAACAAGCGATGATTGTGAGTACGCTTTTATAAACCGCCAAAACTGGGTAAAAAAGTATGGTTTTGGCGGAATATGATTTTTCATACTGCGCCAAAACTGCTCAAAAAAATACTACTTTGACTTCCTCCGTTTTTCTTTTTTACTTTCCCTCTCCAGCAAGTCCTTGATATGCTCATAGTCATAATAAATAAACCCACCCGTCTTGTAATATTTAAGAACACCACTGTTACGAAGCGTTTGCAAATTGCTCGCTGACATTTGAAGTAAATCGCATAGTTCAAATGTCCGTAACCATTTTTTCGGTTCTTCAGGTTTTCTTTCCAAGGCTTCTTTAATTCCAGCGAGTATATCATATTTGAACTCGATCAGGCTTGCTTTTGTAAGTACTGTTACTATCATTCCATGGATTAAGTAATTTTAATTTGATGCTTTACGATTATTTCCTTTTTTCAAGCATATCCTGTATATGCTCATAATCATAAAATATAAGCCCACCTAATTTTGAATGTTTAAGAGTGCCGTTAATACGAAGGGTCTGCAAAGTACCCGCTGATATCTTAAGCCACTTCTGTACTTCATTTGATTTAATCCATTGCCGTGGTTTTGAAGGTCCTTGTTCCAGCAATGCTTTAATCTCATTGATCATTTCAACTTTAAATTCCTGCAGATCTTCTTTCGTAAGAATTGTTACAGACATCGTGTATTAGGTTTAAGGTTTAAAGAGTAATTCATAATCTAATGTTATCGGTTGTTTGGCAATATACTTATAGCTCAGCCTTGGTTAGTGTTCCCGCAAACTACGATGCTGCAAAACAAGGACTTGTTGTAAGTTAACCTTTTTTGAAAAAAAATTGTTTCTTCGGCTACGCCGGCATTGACGGCAGAAAAAAAACAAATAGCTCTATTCCAACACCTTAATCATTGCCCTCACCTTTAAAAGGCACTCTTCATATTCCAATGCCGGGTCGCTGTTATAAGTAATACCACCTCCGGCCTGAAAAGAAAGATATTTATCTGCAGCATTATAAAGTATGCTGCGAATCACCACATTAAAATCAAAGCATCCACCAGGTTTAACATAGCCTATTGCGCCAGAAAACAGGCCCCGTTTGGTTTGCTCATATTGCTCAATTAATTCCATCACCCTTTTTTTGGGGGCTCCCGTCATTGAGCCCATCGGAAAAGTTGCTTTAACACAATCAATCCAGCTCAGGCCGTCTTCCAATTCGCCGCTTACTGTACTTATCATTTGATGTACCTGCGGAAAACTGTAAATACCAAATAGCTCATCAACTTTTACCGATCCGGGTTTGCAGATCCGGCTCAGGTCATTTCTAACCAGGTCAACCACCATCACATTTTCACTTCTTTCCTTAGGGCTTTGTAAAAGATAATTTTTCGAAACCTCATCAGCTTCAATATTTTCCAGATTTCTTTTTGACGTTCCTTTTATAGGCTGAGAAAAAATTTTAGTGCCTTCTTTTTTTAAATAGCGCTCCGGGCTGGCACATAAACAATAGCAGGAATTGAACTTATAAAAAACCGAAAAAGGATTGGGCGAAAGATCTGTTAAACGGCTGTAAATATATAAAGGATCTATTTCAGCATCTGCTGCAAAAAATTCCTGGCAAAAATTTATTTCATAACAGTCGCCACGTAAAATGTGCTGTTTCAGCTTTTCAATAATTTCTATATAGTCTTTCCTGTTTATTTTATTTTTTACAACTGCATCGGTTTTTACCTGTTCCTTAATTTCAGTTGACGCCGATTTTATTTGCCGGTAAATTACATCTGCATCATCATCACAAAATATCTTCACTTCTTTCTCATCAAGATCTATTACAATTTTCGGCACAAAAAAATGCATATCGCCAAACCCAATCCTATCAGCATGGTTTGACTTTAATTTTTCCGTTTCATTTTTTAAATCGTAACCAAAATGTCCGAAAATCCATTCATTATTATTAGCTGTGTAAAATTCCTTCAGGCTCTCAAAAGCTTTGCCCGGCAGCATTTCAATACCTGTTTTACTGCCGGCAGCCAGTAAACATTCAAATGCCGGTTTATTAAAGTCATAATGCCTGTTATCCAGTAAACAAAAAATGTTGAACCGGTTTACCCAATTCAACATTTGTATTTTAAAAATATTAAAGTCGTTAACAGGAAAAGCAATACATTTTTTCACTTGTTTATTTTTCCCGTTACTCAATCTGCATTAAAAATCCTCGTCGTCATCATCATCAAAATCATCATCTAAACCCAGGTCATTAAAGTCGTCTTCTACTTTAAAATCATCTTCTTCATCTTTTCCTTTACCGGCTTTTTTAAGCGGTATTTTTTTACCAACCGATTTGGGCACATCAAACTCATCAAAATCCGGATCCCAGTCATCATCTTCCTCGGCTTTATTCCAGTCATCTTCTTTTTCTACCTCGTCATCGTCGTCGTCTGCAGCTTTCTTCTTTGGCGATGCTTTTTTCTTTGGCGATGGTATTACTACATCGTCATCAAAATCATCATCGTCTTCTTCTTCATCATCGTCGACTTTTGGTTTAGATGCTTTTTTTATCGCTTTAATTACAGTTGCAAATCCTGTGGTAATTGCTGTTGTCTTTGTGTCTTCAGATATTAAAGTCATAATTCAAAATGGATTGTACTGTAAAATTTCCAAATCTGTTTTACATAGCCAAATAAAACTCAAAGTTTTTTTAATTTTTTTTATGCATGTACCAATTGATCCCTTCCAGGGCCATTACTGATGTACTTTACAGGCACCCCTAAAAATTCATTCAGGTAACTGATATAGTTTTTCATTTCGGCAGGCATAGCTTCAAATTCTGTAATTGCTGTAATATCCTTTTGCCATCCTGCAAAAGTTTTATACACCGGTTTAATGTCAACCTTATTCATTTGAAAAGGTACATAATTTTTCTCTTCGCCATTAATATTATAGCCATTACAAACTTTTAATTCCTCCAGTTCATCTAAAATGTCGGCCTTGGTCATAATAATTTGTGTAACGCCGTTAATCATACAGGCAAACTGCAGGGCCACCAGGTCAATCCAGCCGCAACGGCGTGGCCGGCCTGTTGTACTTCCAAATTCATTTCCTGTCTTACGGATCAACTCGCCGGTTTCATCATGCAGTTCGGTAGGAAAAGGCCCGCTGCCAACCCTGGTGCAATAGGCCTTTGAAATACCAAACACTTCTTTGATCTTCTGTGGCGCTATCCCCAAACCGGTACAGACACCAGCCGATATGGTATTGCTGCTTGTTACAAACGGAAATGTTCCAAAATCCACGTCCAGCATACTTCCCTGAGCGCCTTCGGCCAAAACCCCCTGGCCTTTCTGTATTTTTTCGTTAATAAAATATTCGCCATTAACAATCTTAAACTCACGCAAAAATTCCATGGCCTCAAAAAACTCTTCTTCCCATGCATTAATATCTTCCTGAAAATTAAAATTGTCAAGCAGGCGCTGGTGTTTCATCCGCAGCTTAATATAATCTGTGGTAAAACTTTTGTCGAGCAGGTTTCCAACACGCAATCCATTGCGGCCGGTTTTATCCATATATGCCGGGCCAATACCTTTCAGCGTGCTGCCTATCTTTTCATTTCCCTTGCTAAGTTCGCTGGCTTTATCAAGCGCCCTGTGCGTGGGCAAAATAAGATGCGCCCTTTCGCTGATGTATAAATTCTTTTTATAGTCAACCCCAAAAGCAGCAACATTTTCACATTCCCTTTTTAAAGTAATGGCATCCAATACAACACCATTGCCTATCAGGTTAATTTTATCTTCATGAAAAATGCCACTGGGGATCTGGTGCAGCACAATTTTTTTTCCATCAACATACAAAGTATGCCCCGCATTTGGGCCACCCTGAAAACGGGCTATCACGTCGTAATTTTTTGCAAAATAGTCTACAATTTTGCCTTTGCCTTCATCGCCCCATTGCATACCCAGAATAACATCTACCATTTTCGATTTATGATTTTAGATTTACGATTTTAGATTTGCCCACCTGGTATTTTAATTTTTT
>JANOVD010000447.1:0-6898 GCA_031417255.1 Chitinophagaceae bacterium | reverse complement strand
CCTTGCTTTTGCAATGGCTGGTTCGCTTATATCGGTTGCAAAAATCTGTACTCTTTCTCCAGGGCCGCCGGATAGGGAGTCGCCTAAAAATTCTTTCAGGCAAATGGCAATTGAGTAAGCTTCTTCGCCTGTGCTGCAGCCTGCAACCCACAAACGGAGTGGTTCACTGCCTGTTCTGTTTTTTGCTATCAGCGGAAAAACCGTTTCGCATAAAATATCAAATGTTTTTGCATCCCTGAAAAAAGAGGTAACGGGAATTAACAGGTCGAGGTATAACACATCCTGTTCTGTTTTATTTTCACGTAAATATTTAAGATAGAGGGATGGTTCTTCGTTTTTATTAATAGCCATGCGGCGGAGTATCCTGCGGCGGATGGTGGTTTGCTTGTAATAGGTAAAATCGGTTCCCTTGCGGATGCGTAGTAAGGAAAGTATCTGTTTAAAAACATCTTCATCCTGCAACGGCAAATTTTCTTCATCCTGCCCATTACCATTGCCATTAATAATTTTGGTTACTTCTAAAAGTTTTTTCGGTATTTTTTCGGGTGGCAAAATAAAGTCAACCACACCGGCCTGTACAGCACTATGCGGCATTCCTTCATAAGCTGCCGATGCTTCGTCCTGCGCAAAAGTAATGCCGCCATGGTCTTTAATAGCTTTCAATCCCATTGTACCATCACTGGCAGTACCTGATAATACTACGCCGATTGCATGCGATTGATGTACCTCTGCCAGCGATGTAAAAAAAAGATCAATGGGCAGGTTGCGTTCGTTTTTGCTTTTTGCCGGGCGGGGGCTAAGCTCCAGGACGCCATCATTGGCAATCAGCATTTTGTTGCTGGGGATGATGTAAATATGATCCGGCTGTACTTTAATATCATCAGCAATTTTCAACACGGGTATATTGGTTACTTTTTGTAACAGTTCCTGTAAAAGGCTTTCATGGCTGGGGTCTAAATGTTGAACCAGCACATAAGCCATTCCTGAATTTTCGGGAATGGCTTTCAATAATTTTTTAAAAGCATCAAGCCCGCCTGCCGATGCACCAATGCCTACCACCGGAAACAGGTTGGCAGATTTTTCGAGCGGTTTATTTATTTTTGCTGTGCCTTTTTTTGCTTTCATTTAACTATGGTTAGCAAGTAATTTTATAAAAAACATAATGCTTAGTGTTTAAATCATTTACTGTAAGCTGACAGCCTAATAGTTTAAAAGGTTTATAAACAATTTTTACAAAAATTGTATTAGCCTCTAAGACTCAAAGGCACAAAGGAAAATGCGTAGCATTTTTCTACTTCGTGCCTTTGTGCCTTTGTGGCAAACCCTTTTCGCAGCGAAGCTGAGAATTTTTTTTCTTATTGCCATTTGTAAAGAGCCTAAATACGTTTTTATTCCGGGTTTTGATATTCATAAAATGGCTTTTATTTTATGTCATTAATTTCATTGTCTTGTTGGTTACTATCCGGCGTGTTTCCGATCTCTTCGATCGGACTTCTTCTTTTATCTTTTAATTTTTTAAAATGCGAAGGGGTGAGGCCGGTCATTTTTTTAAACTGGTTTGATAAATGGGCCACACTGCTGTAATTCATCTTCCAGGCAATTTCTGTAATGTTCAGCTCGCCGTAAATGATGAGTTCTTTTATACGTTCAATTTTATGGGCAATAATGTATTGCTCAATGGTTGTGCCCTGTACTTCCGAAAATAAATTGGCGAGGTAGGTGTAGTCGTAGTTTAATTTTTCGCTTAAATGGTGCGAAAAATTTATTTTGATCACTTCATCGGTATGATTAACCATTTCTATAATTACGTTCTTAATTCTTTCAATCAATACCGAACGTTTATCGTCTATTAATTCAAGCCCCGATTCAAGCAATGCCAGTTTCAAATGCTCACTTTGCTCAGCAGTTATTTTTTCCATGATCTCCACTTCGCCCAGCTCAACAACAATAAAATGCAGCCCCAGGTTTTTTAATGCTTCTTTAACCGCCATTTTACAGCGGTTGCTTACCATATATTTAATATGTAGTTTCAAATAAAATTTATTTTGCCTGTTACTTACAAAGTTGCAAAGCTTTTAACCGGCGGTTATTACATAACATTTTAAAATAGTTACACAATTCACACATTTAAAACTAAAAACGCTAAGGGCCTGGTGTTTTAAAACAGGTTATTGATGTGGTTTAAGATACTGCGGCCTTTGTGGCAGAGGTATTTAGATTTTGTGCAGTAAATCTTTTTATTTTATTAAAACAATGCAGCAGGAGCGTACAATGAAATATTATAAACCGGCAGTATTGTAATTTAAAAGCAAATGTTTACTAAATACAATATAACTAAAAAGGCTGATAAAGGGTAATGAAATTATTTATGGATATTTTTTTAAACAGTAAAATATGGTAAGGCATTCAAATGCTACTTTCTGTTAAGTCGCTTTGTCTTTTGTATTTCTGATAAGGCCGATACCTGCAACAAAGAAAATACCACCCAGTACACCCGAAAAAATAATTGCTTTAATATTCCTGGTGCCTTCGCCGCCATTCATAAAACTTACTCCGGCATAAATTAAGCCGGCAATACCTAAAAGGGATAAAATAATTCCCAGAATACGTTTTTCCATGATGATGATTTTGCACAAGGTAAGTTTATAAAGCGGGCATTTTAGTCTATCAACAGGCAATGTGTGAATAATATAAATAATGCTGAGAATTGTGTAATGCCTGGGCGGTTAATGCTGAATACATTTGCATCGTAATTAATTTACAACATGCATTTACATAACTACTTTTAAAAATACCCTGTGGCATCGTGGCATGGATGTTGCCTTACAGGGATAAATAAAAAATTAAAAAAATGACAAAGAAACATTTAATGATTGCAGTGGCCATCGTAACAGTTGGATTTACTGCCTGTAATAATGCTGAACCAAAAAGCACAGAAGCATTAAACCTTTACGTTGATTCTGTTGAAAATGCTACGCCGGTATATACAACAGAAAACTGGACAGCCATAGATAATGGTTACCAGGAAAGGTTAGCAAAAGCTGAAGTGGACTATGCTGCTTTGAATGCCGAAGCTAAAGCCAAAGCTGATGCAAGTAAAGCAAGGTACGAAGCTTTGAAAGCCAAGTATGAGCTTAAAATGAAGGAGAATGAAGCTGCAGCAGCTGCAGCCAATACAGCTCCTAACTTCAGAAGAGTTTTAAGAGACAGGTTATTTGGCGAAGGAAAGATTGGTGATGATATGCAGTTTGGATTTGTTACCGCTGATAATATACTGGGTATTTATCAAAACTTTGTAGATGCTGTTGCCGATAGCAAGAACAACTATACCAGGGAAGATTGGGATGAGATTAATGTACTTTATGAAGCATTGGACACCCGTAAAAATGTAATTGAAAAAGATTTGAAAACCAGTGATAATTTAAAGATTGCCGGTTTAAAAATCAGGTATGCATCTATTGCATCCACACACAGGGGTGGTACCAAGGTTAAAGAGAATACCGAAGCAAAACAATAAAGCATGTAGAATTATAATTTTGGAAAAAACGTTTCAGGCAACTGAAGCGTTTTTTTTATACAACAAACCATAAGTTTCAAGAAATGGTAAAGCAGACTTTCTATAAATTTAATTGTACTTTTGTTACTATACTGTATAGAATTATTTTTTACATATTTATTAATTGATAACCAAGACTATGGAAAAAAATCAACCCTTTGGCTGTCGGCTGTTCCTCAAATCCTTGTTAATGGTTCCATTATTCTTCTCAACAATAGCAGGTGCACAAATTGCCAGTACTGACTTTGTGATTGAAGTAAATACCAGTAATACCAATGGCGGCAGTACTGCTACCCAGGCCAGGATACCCACAAACGGCGGCGGCTACTCGTATGATGTAGACTGGGACAACAACGGCGTGTTTGAAGACTTTGCCCAAACCGGTACTATAACCCACACCTATGGCACGGCAGGGGTATATACCATCCGCATTCGCGGCGCTTTCCCACGCATTTACTTCAATAACAGTACTGAAAAACTCAAAATTACTAAAGTGGTGCAATGGGGAGGTATGGGAGGTATTGCCTGGGCCAGCTTCGAGCTTGCTTTTTATGGTTGCAGCAATATGAATGTAACGGCTACCGATGCCCCAAACCTCAGCGGAGTAACTGATTTAAGCTTCATGTTTCTAACTTGTACAATGTTAAATGCCGACCTAAGCTCCTGGAATGTGAGTACGATAACCAACTTCACTACTATGTTCGGGGTGGCTACGTCCTATACTAATGCCGGGGTATCGCTTAATAACTGGCAGCCCTCGGCCGGTACTGCTTTTACCAATATGTTTAATAGCACCAAGTACAATATGCCCCTGAACATGTGGGGGGGCGCAGTACTCAATGGTGCTCTTGATATGTCTGGAATGTTTGCGAGCAACCCGGAATTTAATCAGGACATCAGCTCCTGGGATGTGAGCACGGTAACCAATTTCTCTGGTATGTTCAGCTCAGCCGCGAACTATGCTAATGCAGGAGTGTCATTGAATAACTGGGTACCCATAGTTGGCACTAATTTCAGTAGTATGTTTGGTGGCTGCATGTACAACCAGCCCCTGAACATGTGGGGGGGCGCTACACTCAATGGCGCTACTAATATGGTCGGTATGTTTCAGCTTAACTCAGTATTTAATCAGGACATCAGCTCCTGGGATGTGAGTACGATAACCCTAATGAATGGTATGTTTGATAATGCCTCGGCATTTAATCAGAACATCAATTCTTGGAATACGAGCAATGTAACCAATTTCACTAATATGTTTAGAAATGCTACCGCATTCAACCAGAGCCTGACAGGTTTTGAAATCAACAGCGCTACTAATATGGGGGGCATGCTCGATAACTCTGGTCTGAGCGAGGGTAACTACGATAATACTCTTATCAACTGGTCAACAGCTAGTCATCTTAACAATGTACCCCTGGGCGCACAAAATCTTAAGTTCTGTCTTTCGAGGCCGGAGCGCAGCAATCTAATTTTTAATAATGGCTGGATAATTACAGGAGACATACAGACCTGCTCCCCCGGCGGTGTTCAAACTGCTGATTTCACAGTTTGGTTAGATGCTGCCCAGAATGTACGTAATGGTGGAAGCCCCATAAGCGCTGGCCCTGCTGATGCCTGGCTAAACAGCATCGCTAGAGCCGGCAGCCTCTTTACTGCCACGCAGGCCATTGCTTTGCAACAGCCCACACTGGTTGCCAACAGCCTTAACTTTAATCCTGTAATGCGCTTTGACGGGATGGATGACCGCCTTACCCATGCCAACCAAACGAGTGGTTATAGAAATAGTTTAGGTCGTCATTTGATTTTTCTTGTAGGGCGCTTTAATGGGTCAGCAGCCCCCATATTTGCACATGAGAAGAGTACTTCCCCCGATACCAGTGGTGTGGTAACTACCGATGGATTAACCATTAAGAGAGGCGCCAGCAATGAAAATCTTTCCTATACAACGCCGCTTTCAGGCCTTCAGTTGGGTTATTTTTCTGTTGTTCCTGTAGGCGCTTTTAGTGCATTGAGGAATGGAATTAACAATGGTACAGCTACTAGTGTAGTGGCCCTGCCATCAGCAACCGGTAATTATACAGTAGGCGCCAACCAGGCAGCCAACCAGTTTTTCCAAGGCGATATCGCAGAAATAATTGGTTACCAGGATGCTGGGGCAGATATAAACAAAGTGCAGTCCTATCTTGCCATTAAATGGGGCCTTACCCTGGCTCAGGGTACAGCTTTTAATTACCTCAACCCCCGAAATGTTATTGTATGGACGGGTGACGCCACAATGCAGTACAACATCTTTGGAATAGCAAAGGATAATATTAGTTTGCTGAACCAACAGATATCCAGGTCAGAAGTTGCCGGCGACATCATTGTACTTAGTACCAACAACAATTTTACTAACGCCAACGGCAGCCATACGGCCATTGCCCTTGATAGCGCCTATCTGATCATCGGCAATAATAACGCCTCCGTTACTACCCGGCAGGTAACCGATATGCCGGGTTCTGTTTGTGGCTACCGCCCTGCCCGTGAATGGCGGGTACAGCGTACCATCTTCAACCAGAATGTGAGCCTGCAGGCCAATTTGGTTTCGCTTACAGATGCCAGTGTGGCGCTGGCCGATGTGTTTTTGGCCATAGACCGGGATGGAGACGGAGACTTCACCACTGGTACAGTTACCATGTTACCAGCTACTACTTACAATAGCGGAGTTGCCACTTTTGAGGGTTTTCAGTTTGATACGGATGTTAGTGGTGCGGATGTATTTACCATAATTATTAAAAACCCTGGCTACCTGCCCGTGCTGGTAGCCGATGGAGCCACTGCCAGCGGAGTTACCACTAACTGCGTGGACAACAGTAGTTCCCAGCCTTTTGTGAACAATGCTACTTTTACACAGAAGTACATTTCTATAAAAGCCACAACCGGCTCATTAAGTGCAAATGTTACTACGGGTAATCCTGTTACGTTAAGTCATAATACAGTCTTTACCGGTACTACGGCAACCGGTAGCTCTACCAGAGTGCAGTTGCGTAGTACTGGCGGAGTGGGTTCTGCTTATGCGACGGCGCTGGTAAGGCGGATGCACACGGTGCCATCCGATTATGACAACCCTGCGAGCAGCTATACAGTTAGAATTTACTATGATCCTGCTGATGTAAGCTTTGCTAATGCTCAGGCCCTGATTGCAGCGCAAGCCATTGATGCTGCTGCGGTATCTACTCCGGGCAAGTGGTTCAAATACGAAGGCACTGCTTCGGCTGCAGCCACAGCCCAGGTAGGCACATCGGCAGGCTTTGGTAGCGGTACACGAACATTTCTAACGCCATCGGCCAGCGGAACAGAAAC
>JANOVD010000446.1:0-1850 GCA_031417255.1 Chitinophagaceae bacterium | reverse complement strand
CCCCGGTCGAATCATCCACCTTGCGGTGAACAAAACGGCTCTATGTTACGTTTGTCCTGTTATCCTCACCCCCGAGACAAGGGGGCATGTCTGCCAAAAATTTCATCACCCCACAATTTGTTCCGATCTATACCGAATTGTTTGATAACACAAAACTAAGGGATATGCCAATACAATAAACAAAATTCATTAAATATTTGGAAATTATAGAAATAATTCAAATATTTGTATAATGAATTGAAAATAGTTTAAAAATACAATCTAAAATGGCAGCTAAATTAAATCTTGACAAACTGGATCTTCAGATCATTCATGAAATGATGGAGACCTCTGAAATATCCTATGCCGAATTGGGCAAAAAATTGTTTGTGAGCGGCGGTACCATTCATGTACGTATAAAAAAACTACAGGAATTTGGTATTGTGAAGGGTAATAAAATGGATGTTGATATTAAACAACTGGGTTATGACATTACTGCTTTTGTTGGTATTTACCTCGAAAAAAGTTCTTTATACGATGCTGTTGCCAAAGAACTGAAGAATATACCGGAAATTGTGCGGCTTAATTATATAACCGGTAATTACAGTATGTTTATTGAAATTGTTTGTAAAGATATAAACCAACTGCGTTTTGTATTGCATGATGAGCTGCAGAAAATAAAAGGCATAGAACGCACCGAAACTTTTATCTCGCTGGAAGAAGGATTTAACCGTAATGTGCAGGTGGCAACAGAATCTTAATAACCCATCATGATGATCCGGTTTTTATATACACATATACTTCTCTTTTTTCTTTTTAATTCGGCAATATCCCAAACCCTGTATACCGATGTGCTGGTGATTGGTGGTGGTACCGGAGGTACTGCTGCGGGCATACAAAGTGCCAGACTAAAAGTAAAAACCATTATTGCCGAACCTACATCCTGGCTTGGTGGCATGCTGACCGCTGCAGGCGTTAGCGCAACAGATGGCAACCATCTTTTGGCCAGCGGCTTATGGGAAGAATTCAGACAGCAACTTTACAAACATTACAAAACAGAAAATTTAGCAACGGGCTGGGTAAGCAATACCTTATTTGAGCCGCATGTTGGCGACAGTATTTTTAAAGTCATGTGTGGTAAAGAAAAAGATTACCTGTCAGTATTGTATGGTTTGCAATTACAGACGGTATTAATAGAAAAAAATAAGATTACAGGTGCAATTTTTTTAAATGCGGAAAAAAAAATTATCACAATTAAAAGTAAAATCTGCATTGATGCTACCGAACAGGGCGATGTTATTGCCATGAGTGGTACTGCTTATGACCTGGGGATGGAAGACGTAGCTTATTCAAAAGAAAACATTGCACCCGGCAATACCAATATTATACAGGACCTTACCTGGGCCGCCATTTTAAAGGATTATGGAAAAGGTGCAGACAAAACCATTCCACGCCCGGATGGATATGATTCCACAAAATTTTTCAAAAGTTGTACTTCAGTATTCAATACTGATTCAGTAAATTCACCATGGACGGCACAAAAAATGCTCAGCTACGGCAAGATCAAAAACAATAAATACATGCTTAACTGGCCGGCAAGTGGCAATGATTATTATCTGAATGTAATTGAAGACAAGCCAACGGTAAGAATTAAAAAATATGAATCAGCAAAAAACCATACACTGCAATTTATTTATTATATACAAAAAGAACTGGGCTATAAAAACCTGGGCCTTGCCGATGATGAATTTCCAACAACGGATAAACTGGCCATGATACCCTATAACCGGGAAAGCAGGCGGATGAAAGGCCTCGTTCGCATAAACAATAATTATCTGGTTAATCCTTTTGAAAAAAAGGAAGCTATATAC
>JANOVD010000445.1:0-15891 GCA_031417255.1 Chitinophagaceae bacterium | reverse complement strand
CAAGAATTCAAACTTAGACACTACTTACATTTATCGGTGAAAGAATGACAAAATTTTAAAAATCTATTTTGGCAAAACAAATATTATTGCGGTATGCACAGGGAATAATGATTTGATTTGCCCCTACCTGTTTGCTCAGGCTTGGCATAAACTCATATCCCTTTTGATCGCTTTTTAAAGTTGGATATCTTTTTATAGTTCCATCGGGTGCAATGCTTTGATCGGAAACAACCTGGTATTTTCTGTCGTTATTAAACAAAAAGTGTATTTCGTTGCCGGAGGTCATGGTTGAAAAAGACAGAAAATTATCTTCATTATCATCAAACTGGCTTTTGTGTAAAACCCTGCTCCATTCCAACAGCCCGGTTTTACTAATGCTCATCACCAGGATATTATCGCAGTAATAACGAGTGGTAGACTCATTGTTGAAACGGTTATTCGGCCTGTAATAACCGCTGTATGGATTATAATAATAACCACCCGAAGAAAGCGAATATGGATTATACAAATAATCATATCGGTTAAAATTACTGCCCCTGGTATCGCTTGTATAATCTTCGGCGGCCAAAACAAAACCACCATCGCCTTTTACAACAATCTGGCGAATAAAAAATTCATCCAAAGCAAAACGTAACATACCGGTGGCCTTTGCTTCGTACCGCAAAGAATCATACAGTTCTGTAAACTGCGAAACCGAAGTTTTTGCATTTGCTTTATCCCATACGTAGGTAAACAATCCTTCAATACTACCCCGGTTTTTTTTGTAATAAAATGTATTGAGTAAGTACCGGTTGTTACGGTTATCAATTTTAAGTTTTACTTCATCAATATATTTTTCCTGCAAATCAATATCCTGGTATGTAAATGAATTTTGCAAAGGAGCCTTTATAACAAGGCCCAGGTTATTGCTGTTATCCCGGTTGCCCGCTTGTTTGGCAAAGGTAAAAATAAAAGTGCCGTCGTTACCTACCAGGAAATTATCATAGCTTTCTTTTCGTTCATTATAATCAATCAGGTGGCGGTTTTTATTGATCAGCTTCATATCGCTGTTGAAAAGCAGGGTTTGCATATTAAATTTCTGATACCGGGTTTGTATTTTAAAGATCACGATCTTTGAGCGGTCTTCGCTGTAAATGGTACTGTATATTTTATTATCCGTCATCACCGGTATACGGGTTGTATCTACCTCTACGGGTTCACTCATTTTTTGCGCTTTTGAATCCATCTTTACGGCCATGCAATGTAATATGCTTCCTTTCTGGTATTGATAGATCATGAAAAAATGATCGGGATAGGCTACAAAATCTATATTGAAAGTGCGGTCGGGTACAAAATCAAGCCTCACTGTTTCAAGCGTGTTCATATCCTTATCAAAAATATTGATCTTGTGTTTTGAGCGGATATTTTTATACACCAGTATATTGCTGTTTACTTTGCCGATAATTTCAAAATTAATATCACGGGTATCTTCCCTGTCGAAATCAGAAATTTTTACCGTTTGGGCAAAAATGGATGAAGAAAATATAAATAAAAAAAGGCTATAGCAAATTCGTTTCATACAAATAAAACTTTATAATTAAAATTACGATTTAAAAACCAATGACTGTACTTTACACTGAACAAGATGAACAGAATTTTGTTTTTACATAACAATTTTAACTTTCTTTATAATGCAAACAGTTTTAATAACAGGCGGTACCGGGCTGGTAGGCAAGGCACTTACCAATGCTTTGCTGGCAAAGGGTTATACAGTGATTGTTTTAAGCAGAAATACAGGCGGTAAACCCGCAAGCGAAAATTTGAGTTATGCCCGCTGGGATGTTAAAAACGGGGAAATGGATATTGCGGCTTTGCAGGCAGCAGACTATATTGTGCATTTGGCCGGAGCCGGAGTTATTGAAAAAAAATGGACGGCTGCCTATAAAAAAGAAATAGTTGACAGCCGTACAGGAAGCAGCCGGTTAATTTTTGAATCTTTAAAAAAAAATCCCGATAGCTATCTGGACAAAGTGAAAGCTGTTGTTAGTGCCAGTGCCATTGGCTGGTATGGTGAGGATACTGAGCAAGATGAACCCTTTTCAGAAACAGATGCAGCCGATGATAGTTTTTTAGGACAAACCAGTAAAAGCTGGGAAGAAAGTATTGAACCTGTTACCAACCTGGGTAAGCGATTGGTAAAACTGCGGATTGGTATTGTACTCAGCAATGAAGGCGGAGCATTGGCCGAATTTAAAAAACCGATCCGTTTTGGCGCAGCCGCCATTTTAAGCCATGGAAAACAAACTGTAAGCTGGATTCATATTGATGACCTTTGCCGCATGTTTATTTGGGCTATTGAAAATGAAACTGCAGCAGGCAGTTATAATGCTGTTGCACCGCAACCTGTGAGCAATAAAATACTCACCCTTGCATTGGCAAAAGCTATGAAAGGGAAATTTTACATACCGGTACATGTTCCGGCATTCGTTTTAAAATTAATGATGGGACAAAGGAGTATTGAAGTTTTAAAAAGCACAACAGTAAATTGTAAAAAAATAACGGATGCAGGGTTTGTATTCAATTTTAATACCATTGAACAGGCCTTGACAAATCTGGTGAAAAAATAAACCTACAGATCGGACATCATTATTTTTCTCTTGCTCCACAAATAAAATATAACGAGATACATAAGTGCCAAAGACAGCACTATGTAATTATAATTTGAAGGAAGTGAATTACGGGCCATACCTGAAAATTGTTCAAAGGGTGCAGTAAGCAACCCATCAGAGGCATTCATGGGTAAGTAATTACCCATATTACCCCAATCTATATTCCTGGTCGTTTTCAATTCAACTCCCATAAAGAATAAAAACAGGGATACCCCATTCTCAAAAATGGTGTAAATAAAGAAAACAGCGATAGCCACACCTGATCTTTTGGTAAGCAATGATATGATGACGGCCACCATATTGTAAGTAAATGCTTTTAACAGGAAATAACCGACATTCTCAAAACCGTTTAAAGAAAATGCTGACCCGGAGGCTAAGCCAAATATCAAAGCCGTAAGGATAACAACTAAAGTTGCGGCTATGGCAAAAATAAATGCCACCGCAATTTTAACTTTTAAAAATTCAAACCGGCTCAGTCCGTCAATAACATTCTGCCGGTGTGTTTTATAATTAAATTCATTTGTTATCAGTATCACGATCAATAAAGCGGGCAACATTAAAAAATAACTGCTGTAGTAACTTACCGTTGTCCAAACCCTTTCAAAATCAAATGGCAATCCCGAAATAAATAATTTAGAAACTTCTACTTTGTCTAACACATTTTTTATGAACAGGTAAACAATATAATTGCATGCAATTACTCCAAGAGCAAAAAAAGAAGCCAGTAATATGAAACCGGTATAATTTTTTATCTTAAGCCATTCTATTTTTAAAAGATTGATCATTGTTATAATTATAAACAGTTAAGAATTTTATTTATCGCTTTGCGTTCCGGTAATCTCCAGAAACCGGGTTTCCAGTGATTTTCGCTTTACATTTAATTTATTAAGTACGATGCCTTTTTCATAGCACATCCTGTTTATGTTTTCACCGGTTACTTTATCACTGCACAGCAGGTGCAGGTCTTTATCAACTTTCGAAACAGATAATACGCCATCAAATTGGCCAATGATATTTTTTAAAGCGTCATTATCAGCAGCACTTATTTCTATTATTATATTTGCTTCCGCTTCAACAGCTCCTGTATGCATCAGCTCTGCAACAGAGCCTACAGATTTTAAAACCCCCCGTTGAATGATGGCCACATGCGTACAAACTTTTTCCACTTCATCTAGTATATGACTTGCCATGATAATGGTCTTGCCATCTTTATGCAGGGTTTTTATCAGCTCTCTTATCTCCGCTATGCCGGCAGGATCGAGGCCATTGGTAGGTTCATCAAAAACCAATATCGCCGGATCTCCCAGTAATGCAGAAGCAATGGCCAGCCGCTGTTTCATACCCAAAGAATAGGTATTGAATTTTGATGTTCTTCTTTCGTAAAGATTCACCATTTTTAAAACCTTCTCAATATCGTCTTCTCCCCTGCCCTTAATCATTGCGGCGATCTTCAGATTTTTTTCTGCACTCAGGTAATGATAAAAATTAGGTGTCTCCAGCAAAGTGCCAATGGTTTTTCTTACATCATTTGCTGCTAACCCTTCGTTGGCCCAGGCATAAGTACCACCCGAAGCTTTTATCACATCCATCACAATCCCAAGCAAAGTGGTTTTTCCACTTCCGTTGGGGCCTAAAATACCAAATACTGTTTTTGGAGGAACAGAAAAGCTTACATTATCGAGTGCCTTAACCTTCCGGTAATTTTTTGTGAGATTATCAATGCGGAGTATTGCCATAAATCATTTAATAAATGGCAATGAAGATAAATGAATTTTGTTAAAAAACAGAAGCCAAATGCTTTTCCTGCGGGAGATATAAAATTGTCAATCTTCGCACCTGGTCTGACGTCTTCGTCTGACCATGAAATATTTGAAAAATTGACTCAGTCATTCGGGAATGTCAAACTAGTCCGCAAATTTGTTTTGCAAGTTCTTTGTTACAAATTGAATTTGACCTTAACCCCATATAAAATCTATAGGAAGACCATTTCCATAGTTCTGCACTTGTTACAATACCTGCCTCAACTGCATTGTAATGAATATAATCAAATGTATTGCGGTAATAATCCTGTTTAGAAGTATAGGTATTATTTAGTTCAGCCTCATCATTTAAACAAATAGATTTTGTTTTTGGCCTGAATAACGAACCGGTTCTTTTATTTTTAATATTGAATTCATGAGCATAAGTACTTAACAGCTTTCTAAACCCATTCGTAACAGGATCCAACATCAAACCACCTTGTTTTTTAATATCACGGCTCCGGTTATCGGTATAAATCATAAAATGAAAATGTGTATTCATTAAACACCATGCAAGGGTTTCGCAATGCGGAACAATGTATGCTTTATATAACTGCAAAAAATATTGAAAATGCAGATCCTCAATAAAAATATCCTGGTTATTATTCCCCTGATTATATACGTGGTAAATATTTTCGGGAATGAATTTCATTACTTAATTTTTTATTGGCCACACGTGGATGTTGGATCAGCGCAGATTCTTAGCAAGAGGCATCGGAACGGGAATTAACAAGGTCAGACGGGGCGTCAGACCATGTTAATTCCGCAATGGTTTACCTGATTTTAAAACCGATTGAATTCTTTCAAGCGTTTTCTTCTCGCCGGTTAAACTTAAAAATGCTTCTCTTTCCAGGTCGAGTAAATATTGTTCGCTAACCAATGTTGGCGCACTTAAATCGCCGCCGCACATTACATAGGCCAGTTTTTTGGCAACAGTTACATCATGATCGGTAGCGTATTTTCCACGCCACATACCGTTGATACCGGCGTGCATGGCGCCCAGCATAGAACGGCCCAACACATTGATATCAGTGCGTTGTACAGGCATCACATATCCATCTTCAAACAATTCAATAACCGCCTGTTTGGCTTCTGCAATCCTGCGTCCCTGGTTTATACTTACAGTATCATTTCCTTTTCTATAAATACCCAGATCATATGCTTCGTATGCAGATGTAGCAACTTTTGCAGTAGCAATGGTTAAAAAACGGTTTTGTAATGGAATAGTATCAGGCTCACCGTTATGCACTTCATCAGCGGCACGTAAAACAAATTCTTTGGTACCGCCACCACCGGGTATAACGCCAATGCCAACCTCCACCAGGCCGGTATAAGTTTCTGCAGCCGGAATAACTTTATCAGCATGCAAACTCATTTCGCAGGCGCCGCCCAAAGCAAGGCCATGTGGCGCAACAACAACAGGAATACCAGAGTAACGCACCCTCATCATTGTATTTTGAAACTGGCGTATGGCCATATCAATCTCATCATAATCCTGTTCAATGGCCATCATAAATATCATGCCCACATTGGCACCGGCACTAAAGTTTGAACCTTCATTTGCAATAACCAACCCTTTGTATTTATCTTCTGCCAATGCAATAGAACGTTGAATGCCTTCCAACACTTCGCCGCCAATGCTGCCCATTTTAGTGTACCATTCCAGCCCCAGTACATCATCGCCCAAATGGTAAGTACGGCAAGCCGAATTTTTCCAAACGTTTTCATTCTCAAAATTTTTCATTACAATAAATACATCGGCACCGGGCATGGTTTTGTATGATTTACTGATTACATCATAATAAAGCCGCTTCCCGTTTTCAACTTTATAAAATGAAGTGGCACCACCGGCAAGCATTTCATCAACCCATGCAGCAACCGTATGTCCAGCGGCTTTCATAGCTTCAACGGTTTTTGCAACGCCCAAAACATCCCAGCTTTCAAAAGCGCCAATCTCCCAGCCAAAGCCGGCCATCATACCATCATCAACACGGTATAGTTCATCACTGATCTCGGGAATGCGGTGAGAAATATAAGAGAAGAGGTTATAGTGAAACAGGCGATAAAATTCTCCTGCCTTATCAGTGCCTGCACATAAAATTTTTAATCTTGTTTTTAGATCCTCGATAGGCTTGGCAGTTTCTAATGTTGCAAATTTTGGTTTTTGTCTTGGGCCATACTCAAGGGTTTTCAGATTCAAAGTGAGAATTTCTTTTTCTCCGGATGTTGATTTAGTTTTTTTGAAAAACCCCTGACCGGTTTTATCGCCCAGCCAGTTATTCTCAACCATTTTATTTAACCATGCAGGAATAGTAAACTGTTCTTTGGCTTCATCATCCGGGCAATTATCATGCACACCTTTTGCTACTTTAACCAGTGTATCAATACCCACTACATCTGCTGTACGGAATGTTGCAGATTTTGGACGGCCAACAACAGGCCCGGTCAATGCATCAATTTCATCAACCGATAACTGCAGTTTTTCCATAGCATTCATAATGGCCATCATGCCAAAAACACCAACACGGTTGGCGATGAAAGCCGGTGTGTCCTTACATAACACAGTAGTTTTTCCTAAAGTAAGATCGCCATAGTGCATTAAGAAATCAACAATCTCCGGATCGGTGTCCGGCGTTGGAATAATTTCGAGAAGGCGCAAATATCTTGGTGGATTAAAAAAGTGGGTACCACAAAAATGTTTTTTAAAATCATCGCTTCTGCCCTCCGTCATCATGTGAATGGGAATGCCAGAAGTATTTGATGTGATCAATGTACCCGGCTTGCGGTATTTTTCAACATCAGTAAAAACCAATTGTTTAATGTCCAGCCTTTCTACCACCACTTCAATCACCCAATCGCAATCGGCAATATCTTTCATATTGTCGGTAAAATTCCCTGTCTTTATTTTCTTTACTGCATCTTTTGTATAAACCGGTGAGGGATTGGATTTTATTGCAGCAGCCAGTGCATCGTTTACTATTTTGTTTTTTTCAGCAGGTTTTGCATCAGCAGGTAAATCCTTTGGCATGATGTCGAGCAACAATACCTGCAAACCAACCCCTGCAAAATGACAGGCAATGCGGCTGCCCATTACACCACTGCCTAAAACCGCAACTTTTTTTATAATTCTCTTTGACATATTAAAATTAGTTAGTTAAACAACCATTTGTAAATTCGAAATTAAGACATTTGTATTTAAGCTGAAAATAAAAACCAAAATGCAGTACAGTTATGGATACAATGCGATAAAGATGGCTTTATTGCGGTTAATTTTTCTTTTTAATAATTGGTTTACCAGGCTGAACCTGTCAGTTGCTGACCATATTAATACCGGGTAGTTTTGAAAGTAGTGTTGCAAAAAAGAGGATTGAAAATAATAGCCTGATAAGGCATTTACTTTTGCATTTTTGATAACTGTTGTAATGCTGTCGGCCCATAATTTTATTTCGTCATTATTTATCTGATAAGGATTAAACATGGGTGTGTAATATGAAGTATAAAAACCACTGTCGCTGAAATTGGTTAACAGGCCGGCCCTGTTCGATTCAACCAGTATTCTATTTTGCAGTTTATATTTTTTCCTGATTTGAATTAAACACAGCAACGCTGTTTTTGAATTGGCATTGTCAAGGTTTTTAAAATCGAGCCAGATACTTGCAGTTAGTTTTCTTTGTTGATACTGCTCCAGCAAAGAAATTAAATTCAGCCCAATACTTTTATCTTCATCATGATGCACATCAAAATTATTTTTAGCAGTATCAAAATAAACATCGCATTCAAAGCCAATAGCATCTGCATTCATACCGTTCATCAGCTCTTTTGTGTTAACCGCCTTTTTCCAGTTCTTACCGGTATTGATCAATGTGCTTTTACTTTTTGGCATACCGGCATCTGTATTATAAGCCGGAAATTTTTTTGGAAATAAAACCCTGGTTTGTCCCTTGTGTTGCAACACATCAACAAGCAGGTACAGGCCAATGATAAAAGCCATTAGCTTATATTTGTTATGTGCAATCAACTTCAGCATGAATATTCTCTTTTTATGAAATTTAAACTTTTACCAGTTACCGGTAAGACAGTTTGGCAAAATAACAAACCTTTTATCTGGTTTCTGTTGAGTTTGTTATTGATTTATTCCGTTTTAAAAATAATATTTTATCAGTACAACCATCAATTAATATTTAACAACAGCGAAAATGCTGTTACAGGATTTAAATATTCAGTGTTGATTAAATGGTCTTTGGGCCAGGATTTACTTACAGTACTGAGTATTAATGCTGTACTCCTGTTTTTATTAACAATAGGAAGATTATTATCAGCAAATTTTTCTGTGTGGCTTTTAATTCCGGTTTTTGTTTTTATAAACAGCTTTGCTGTTATCCTTAACCTGGCCGATGTGTTTTATTTCCGTTTTCATTTTCAGCGGGCAAATGCCGATCTATGGTATGTTACAGATCATCCTTTAAACCGGTTATTGCAACAAAACTTTTTCATCATCCTCCTGTTTATAACAGGGATTTTTGCAATCATCTTTTTGATGTGGGTATTGCATAAAAAATTATTGAACGCATTTTTAAAAGGACAGCAGGCACGGCTAATATCAGTTATACTATTCATATGCATTGTGACTGCATTAATTTTCAAAAACAGCTTTTCAAAAATACTGGTACCCGCTTACCCAATGGTTGAACTAAAGAGTAAACAACTGCCCTTTGTTCAAAATTCATTTCATACATTTTTTTATTCGGTTTATAGAAAAGGGGAAGGCACACAGCTTAAAAATTATATGACCAATGCTGAATGTGATTCTTTAATGCCCATCAGAAAAAAACTCAACATTAATATTACAGACAGTAACAAACAAAATATTGTGCTTTTCATCATGGAAAGTGTGCCTAATGATTTTTTCGACTCTTCAAGTGCCTATAAAGTAAATATGCCATTCCTTGATTCGCTGTTACAAAAAAGCATCTATTTCAATAATGCCTTTTGTTATGCACATCAATCAAACAAAGGCATTACAGCAATACTGGCGGGTATTCCAACCGTTTCAGATATTCCGGTATATCATTCTCAATATATAAATATGCCGGTTACGCCAATTGGCACGGCGCTTAAAAATTTAAATTACCAATCGCTTTTTTGTATTGGAGATGATTACGACAATTTTGGTTTTGCCAAATGTATGAATTGGCTGGGTATTGATAAATACTACAGCAAAGAAGATATTCCAAATTATAAAAACCTGCCTGCACACAGCATGGGTTTGCAGGATGAATATGTGCTGGATTTTTTTCTGAAAAAAATCAAGCAACAGCAAAATCCTTTTTTCGCAGTTCATTACAATATCTCTACTCATTACCCTTACGATATCCCCGAAAAATTTTCAGCCGGGTTGCCTGCAAATTATACTGCCCCCATGAAAGCCATGCGGTATTATGATTACAGCCTGCAGCAATTTTTTAATGCAGCAAAAAATGAGCCCTGGTACGGCAATACCAAATTTATTTTTTGTTCCGATCACTGGTTGTTTCCGCAGGGGAAAAAAGGGATTTATTCTGATCTTTCGGCTTACCGGATTCCCATCATCATTTTTGATCCTTCCATAAATACAAAGAAAATAATTAACAGGCCTGTAAGCCAGTTTGATATTCTGGGAACAATATTGGCCACAGCCGGATACCGGGACAGTATCATTTCGTTTGGCGAAAATTTACTGGAACCTGTTGGGGATAACAGGGTTGTTTTTACCAAAGCAAATGCAAACTTATACCAGGCCATTGACAGTTCATATATACTGGGTTATAACAGCGGCAATGATAAAGCAGAATTTCTTTACAATTATAAAGCTGATAAAACTTTAGAGAAGAACCTGGTTAATGATCAGTTTGCCCAGCCTCAATTAAAATATCTCACTTTTAAAGTAAAGGCATTTCTGCAAAAGGCAAAAATGCAAAGAAGCGGAATTGGTTTTAATTAAAAAAACTGCTGTTAAAAAACAGCAGCTTAATTGTTTAAAACTTTTTAGATTCATTTAATCTTCGAAAAACTCTTTTAGTTCATTGTTGATATAGCCTGTCTTACTCAAAATATTCTCTGCTTTACGATCATGGGTTGTTATTTTAATAAACTGTCCGCCTTTCAGAGGTTTAACATCTGCAAATTGTGGTTTAACAATATTACCATTTAAAAAACAAAAACCTTTCGAACCATCCAGTGTTAAAATAAATCCCCCGTTTTCGTTATAGGTAATATCATCATAAATGGTTTCAGTAACATTTTGATACTTTGTGTTTTTTAAACCTGTTTTACCGTCTTTGGTAAAAATGAAATAATTACTTCCATCTTTAGCCTGTACATATTGCAGATTACTGCTTTCTACTGCCAGGTATGGCGAGCCGGTACCAAACAATATTCCTTTTAACCCTGCTTTTTCAGCTTTCAGATAAACCATGGCACCAATATTTATTTTTTCGATCATGGTATATTCAAAGGGTACAATCACTTCAAATTTATTGTTGAATACACCATAGTTGTTATTTCTTACAGCTATATAATACGTTTCATCGGCACCGGCTATTATCTTATAATCAGCAATGATCTTATCAAAAAGATCGGTTTTTTGAATGGTGCTGTAATTTGATGTTATTATAGTTGTGGGAGGCTTATTGAGGTCCGGTGCACTGTTTTCACTTATAGCAGGACATTTAGGCAGGGTTGCTCCCTTTGTATCAATACAAATTTCATAACCATTAGCCTGCAGTGAAGCACCTGCAAACAATACCTGTTTTTGCGGATTTATTTTACCATCGCCTGGTTTTGTGTTTGCAGACTGGGAAAAATAACCAAAACGAAAAGGCCTGGCTACAAAAAATTTAATGGGTATCACCACTTTGCCATCTTTATTAACATAACCGTATTTACCTGCTTTTTTTACAACGGCTAACCCTTCATAAAATAAATCTGCCTCATTGTATTCAGGTTTTACTGCGATAGTTTTATCGGGGTATGCATAACCCCAAAGATCACCTTTGCGATATGGTATTAAAGACATATCGGCATCCTGGGCAAATACAGGTATTGTAAATGCAAGGAATAAAACGAGGAATAATTTTTTGCTTGTCATAATCATAAATTTTATTTTCATACTATAATCAAAAATGAGTCCAAACCAATTTAAGTTACAAAAAAAAGTTGTAACAGCGTAGTACTAAACCATATAAAAAATAATTTAGTACGCATAATATTAATTTACAGCACTTCCTGCATCAACCACAGTATCAGGATTTACAAAATGCAGTTTTCCTGCTTTATCTTCTGCCATTAAGATCATTCCCTGGCTTTCGATGCCCCTCATTTTACGGGAAGCAAGATTGGCAACAACCACTACCTGTTTGCCAATAATATCTTCGGCATTAAAATGTAAAGCTATTCCGCTTACGATGGTTCTTTTTTCATACCCCAGGTCAACTTCCAATTTCAGCAGTTTATCTGCTTTCTCCACTTTTTCGACTGTAAGTATTGTTCCGATTTTTAAATCAATTTTTGCAAAGTCGTCGAAACCGATTTCAGATTTTAGATTTACAATTTCAGATTTAACATTTTCTGTTTCAGGTTTTTTTTCTTCCATTTTAATTGTTGTGCTTTTAATTAATCCTGTTTTTAATTTTTCAACTTGTGCTGCTATTTCCGCATCTTCAATTTTTCTGAATAATAATTGCGGTTCTCTTAAACTATAACCCACACTTAACAATTTTATTTTTCCTGCATTTTCCCAATCCAGCATTTTATCCACCACTTTCATCATACCCAGCATCTTTTTAGCTGTGTTTGGTAAAAACGGATTGATTAATACAGCAAGGTTGGCTGTTAACTGCAAACATAAGTGCAGGCAATTATCAATGCCTTTTTGAGCAGCCTCCCTACCCTCCAAAGGAGGGTTCTCAGACTCTGATACTTTTAGATTCTTTTCAGTTAGTTTAGAAAGTATATTGTTTAAAACATCGTCAGTTTTATTCAAGACTTCTTCATTCGTAAATCGTATTACATCAAAGCCAAGTTTATTTAATTCCACAGTTCTTTCTGCATCACTAATTAAATTTTCAGGTGTTTGGTGAATTAAACCATCAACTTCAATTATTAGCTTTTGGGAAATACAAACAAAATCTGCAATATATGAACCTATGATATGCTGTCGTCTGAATTTATAACTATCGAGTTTTTTACCCCTTAAAATCTGCCATAGAATATTTTCAGTTTCTGTTGGATTAGATCTGTGTTCATCCACAAACTTCTTGAGTAATCCATAAACAACAGGGTCAGCTGTATGATAATCATAAGGACCTGCCTCCCTGCCCTCCAAAAGAGGGTTCTTAGTCTCTGACAGGAGAGAAGGCTCATTGTAATTCGCTGGTTCCTGGAACCCTCCTTTGGAGGGCAGGGAGGCTTTCTTAGCAACAATCCATGGTTCTTTTTCCTGCATGTATTTATTGCCTTTACGGCTCAAATCAATTACTTCAAACAATGCATCACGGAATTTATATTCTTCCAGCAGGCCTTCCACTTTTTCTTTTGCTTTCCTGATATCTTCTATCAGTGCTTTATCCTTTTCATCCAGCATCTCTTCGTGCAGTTTGGGCACCTTACCGCCACATAACTTATGCATAAGCACCCATGTCCGGTTTACAAAATTGCCGAAGATGCTAACCAGTTCACTATTATTCCTGTCCTGAAAATCTTTCCAGGTAAAATCATTGTCTTTTGTTTCGGGTGCATTGGCACAAAGCACATAACGTAATACATCTTCGCATCCCTCAAAATCTTTTAAATACTCATGCACCCATACTGCCCAGTTGCGGCTTGTTGATACTTTATCACCTTCAATATTTAAAAATTCATTGGCAGGTACATTATCGGGTAAAACAAATCCACCATGTGCTTTTAACATAGCCGGAAAAATAATGCAGTGAAAAACTATATTATCCTTGCCAATAAAATGTACCAGTTTGGTGTCTTCCCGGCACCAGTAATCGGCCCATTGGGGAGTTAATTCTTTGGTGGCGCTGATGTACCCGATAGGTGCATCAAACCATACATATAATACCTTGCCTTCTGCGTTGGGCAATGGTACTTTTATCCCCCAGTTGCTGTCCCTGGTCATGGCACGGCTCTGCAAGCCTTTGTCCAGCCAGCTTTTGCACTGTCCGTAAACATTATTCTTCCATTCTTTGTGTCCCTCAATTATCCATTCTGTAAGCCATGCTTCATAGTTTTGCAAAGGAAAATACCAATGTTTGGTCTTCCTTTTTACCGGCACAGCATCGCTCAATGCACTGTGTGGATTGATCAATTGTTCAGGAGAAAGAGAGCTGCCACATTTTTCACACTGGTCGCCATATGCATTGGGGTTGGCACATACCGGGCAGGTTCCTATAATATACCGATCGGCTAAAAATGTTTTTGTGGTTTCATCATAATATTGTTCTGTCTCTTTTTCTTCAAACAACCCCTCATCATACATTTTTTTAAAAAATGCTGATGCAGTTTCATGATGAATTTTGTTGGAGGTACGGGAATAGATATCAAAAGATATTCTCATCTGCTCCATGCTTTCTTTAATAAGTGCATGAAATTTATCTACAACCTGTTGCGGCGTGATCCCTTCTTTCAACGCACGGATAGTTATTGGCACACCATGCTCATCGCTGCCGCCAATAAATTTCACATCTTTTTTTTGTGCCCTTAAATACCGCACATAAATATCGGCTGGTAAATAACAACCGGCCAGGTGCCCAATATGCACTGGGCCATTGGCATAAGGCAAAGCTGCTGTAATTAAATATCGTTTGGGTTTGTTCATTGCGGTGCAAAAATACCTAATCAGCGGTCAATACCGAAATTTGAGTAAATTCATCTTATGAAACGAAAACATTTTCTCAGTTCCTTTGTTCCTTTGGCTGCTACATTGGGTGCTGTGGCTAAAGGCAAAACCATTATTGACCCCGAAACACCGGTCACCATTCCGCCTTATTTAAAACCCGGTGATATGGTTGGTATTTGCTGCCCGGCAGGATTTATCAAGCCCGAAGAAATTGAACCTGCATTATTAAAATTAAAAGAATGGGGCTTTAATACTAAGATTGGTGATACCGTTGGTAAAAAAGATTTTACATTTGGCGGTAGCGATGAGGAGCGGCTACAAGACCTGCAACAGATGCTGGATGATAAAACAATAAAAGCCATATTGTTAGCAAGAGGTGGTTATGGCGGCGTAAGAATTATTGACAGGCTGGATTTTAAAAAATTTAAACGTGACCCCAAATGGATCATCGGTTTCAGTGATGCCACCGTTTTTCATTCGCATATAAATGAAAACTTGCGCATAGCATCTATTCATTCAAAAATGTGCAACAGTTTTCCAACAGACTGGAGCAATGCCGAGCCTGAACAAAAAGAAACCATTGAGTCGATTAATAAATGTTTAAAGGGTGAAAGGATGAAATATTTATTTACGCCCAACGAAAAAAACAAGACCGGGATTGCCGCAGGCGAACTGGTTGGCGGCAATTTAAAAACGCTGGAATCGCTGGCCGGCAGCAAATCAGATATAAAAACAAAGGATAAAATTTTATTTGTGGAAGATACCGGCGAATACCTGTACAGTATTGACCGTATGTTCTGGAATTTAAAACGCAGCGGCAAACTGGATAAACTGAAAGGGTTGATCATTGGCGGTTTTAAAATTAAGCCCGATACTGCCGGCGAAGAATTTGGCAAAACCATTGAAGACATTGTGCTGGAAAAAGTAACAGAATACAAATACCCGGTTTGTTTTGATTTTCCGGTAGGGCATCAAAAAAATAATTATGCATTAAAATGCGGCGCATTACATACATTGGGTGTACATTTAAACGAATGCAGATTAACAGAATCACGATGATACAAATTCCTCCATACTTAAAAAAAGGTGATTGTATTGGCATTACATGTCCTGCAGGTTTTATGCCTGCAGCAAAAGCGCAAACCTGCATTAACACTTTACAAAGCTGGGACTTTGATGTGATGGTTGGCAAAACCCTGGGCAGCAGATCTAAAAATTATTTTAGTGGCACCGATGAAGACAGAAGAGATGAACTGCAGGCTATGCTGGATGATGATAATGTACATGCCATCCTCTGCGGCCGCGGCGGTTATGGCATTAGCCGTATCATTGACGGGCTTGATTTTACAAAATTTAAGAAGAAGCCCAAATGGATCATCGGCTTTAGTGATATTACCATTCTCCATTCTCATCTGTATTCAGTTTATTCTATTTCTTCCATTCATGGCCCCATGGCGGCGGCTTTCAATGATGACGGGTATAAAAATGAATATATACTCTCTTTTAAAAATGCTATGGTGGGAAAAAAATTAAAGTACCAGTGTCCTGTTCATGAATACAACAG
>JANOVD010000444.1:0-6730 GCA_031417255.1 Chitinophagaceae bacterium | reverse complement strand
TCATAAAAAAAGTTTAAGCTCTTTGCAAATGACAATAAGAAAATTTTTTCTCAGCTTCGCTGTGAAAAAAGGCTTGCCACAAAGGCTCGAAGGCACGAAGTAGAAAAATGCTTCGCATTTTCCTTTGTGTCTTCGAGTCTTTGTGGCTAAATTCAATTTTTGTAAAAAATTGTTTATCACCCTTTTAATATACTTGTCATTAGCAGCTTGTCGAACCCTGGTTGGTTTAATAAACCGCCTTCGACAGGCTCAGGCTGACAGCCTCATAGTTTTAAAGTGAGAGCATGCCAATAAAATTGAGATTCTATGTTTTGCAATGCCCTAAATTTACAACTCAAAATATATCAGGTGATCAAAAACATTTTTG
Source organism: Chitinophagaceae bacterium (assembly GCA_031417255.1). Classification (GTDB taxonomy): domain Bacteria; phylum Bacteroidota; class Bacteroidia; order Chitinophagales; family Chitinophagaceae; genus Ferruginibacter. The sequence continues at coordinate 6,363 of JANOVD010000444.1, read as the reverse complement.
CAGCAGTTATAATTTTGGTTGTTGTTTTTTCGTGTAATGACAGCTCCCGTAAATCTTCTGATATAAAATTAGAAGACGTGTTGATGGAAGACATAAAAAAAGAAAAGCACAGCAGCCTTATCTACCTGGATACAGCTGAAAATATCTACAATATTTTATGCCAGGACTGGGTAATGCAGGATGATGCAGATGCTTTGGAAAGCATGGATGAAAATTCGAAATTGGAAATTCCATACCGGAGTTTATATTTTTCAACCAAAGGAACTTTTGTAAAAAACCCGAGAAACGCATTGGATTACGGCACCTGGAGTTTTGACGAAGCAGCTAAAACAATAACCATCAATAATACGGTTGACCGGGAAAAAGATATTTATAAGATAGCTCAGATAACATCTGATGAACTGATATTGGTGAATGTGGGTGTAAAAAGCACTACTAATTTAAAATTCATTTCATCGGGCAGCCGTTTTAAAAATGCAAACGACGAACCTTTTTTTATGGAGAACAACCGCTGGCGCATAAAACCAAAGGTAAAAGAAACCGATGCTGCCATTCATCAACGGCTGAAAGAAAATATTCATTTTTTTATTTTGTTTTATAAGGCTGTGCTGGCCAGGGACGACAGGCAGGTTTCTTTTTGGGGATTACCTTCCTGTTTTAAATGGTATGGCGGCGGTATATTTTTAAAAAAGGAAGAAGAACTGAAAGAAAACTGGATCAGTTGTTTTTATAATAAGGAACAGGCCATGCAGGCTTATGCCCTGGCCGACAGGTTAATTGATCAAAAATATAACTGGCCAAAAGGAGAGCAGAACTGGCTTAAACTTAACCTGGCTGTGCTGGAGCAGATGTATTTGAAGATTGATGACATACATTAGTTTGAAACAATGCAACAAGGTTGTGTTAATATTCAGGCATCAACATTCATAAAAACCAATTAAACATTATTTTTGCCCTGTGAAAATAATTGCAATCATATTCAGTATTTATCTTTTGGTTTTACCGGGCCTGGCTTGTGCCGAAACTGAAATTTGTGCTGATGAGTTACAAAGTTCAGTGATGCAGGCAGGCGATCTTGCTGATCATGAAAATGAAACAGAGGACTGTGGTAGTTTTTGTACCTGCTCCTGCTGTGTTCATATTGTTTCAGTTAATTTTCAATCTCCACAAATTATAGTTGATAAGCCTTTGGCAAAAAGTAAACTTTTGTCTTTCTACAACAATGTTTCGCTTCCATCCAATTATTTTGGAAATATATGGCAACCGCCAAAGATTGGTTAATGACTTTATATTAACACAACCAATCTTACTAAATTAAATTGAGTTTAATGCAAAAAATAATTGTGTTGCTTTTGGCAACCCTATCCGTATATAATGCAACTGCACAAAATAGTTTTACAGCAATAATAAAAGACAGCAAAACGCTGATGCCTTTAACCGGCGCAACTGCAGTTTTAAATAATACAGGTAATACAACTGCGGCAGACAGCAGTGCTGTTGTTGAACTGGTAAATATTCCAAACGGAAAACAAACCATCATCTTCAGCTTTACCGGTTACGAAACTGTAACCAAACATTTTATTTTTCCGATGGCAAATAAGGAAGTCTTTGTAATTCTTTTAGAAGCAGTGGAAGAAGAAATGGATGAAGTGATTGTACAAAGTACCAGAACAAGCCGTACCATCAGTAATACTGCAACAAGGGTTGAAACCATTGATGGAGAAGAACTGGATGAAAAAAATAATATGCGGCCGGCAAATATATCTATGCTGCTGCACGAAAGTACGGGCCTGCAGGTGCAGCAAACATCGGCTACCAGCGGCAATGCCAGCATAAGAGTGCAGGGTTTGGATGGAAGATACACCCAGCTTTTGAAAGATGGTTATCCCAATTATGGCAATTTTGCAAGCGGATTAAGCATACTGGAAATTCCTCCATTTGATCTGAAACAGGTGGAAGTAATAAAGGGCCCTGTATCTACATTATACGGTGGTGGCGCCATAGCCGGCGTTGTAAATTTTATTTCTAAAATGCCAAAGGAAAAACTGGAAGCCGATTTTTTATTTAATCAATCGCATATTGGCCAAACCAATATTGGAGCTTATGTATCGCAAAGGAAAGGAAAATTCGGATTCAGTTTTATGGGATTGGGAAATCTTCAAAAAGCTTATGATGTAGATAAGGATGATTTTTCGGAGTTGCCGAGGAACAAAAATTTCACCATCAACCCACGGCTGTTTTTTTACCCAAATGCTTCGCTGAGTATTATGCTGGGCAACAGTTATACATGGGGATTTAATGTGGGCGGCGATATGCAAAAAATAAAAGAAACCGGAAATGCATTGCATACTTATTTTGAGGATAACCGAACGGTAAGAAATACTACAACGCTTGAAATTGATAAAAAATTTAAAAGCGGAAATAAACTGAAACTAAAACAAAGCCTGGGTTTATTCGACAGGGTAATTCTTTTACCCACTTATTCTTTTTCGGGTTTTAATACAAATAGTTTTACCGATTTATCATTGCTGTTTAATCAGCGAAAGCATACTGTTATAAGCGGACTGAATATTGTTTATGATAATTTAAACCATCGTAATATGCGGATATTACATGCAAAGTCATTTACAACCGGTGTTTACATACAGGATACCTGGGATTTGACCGACAGGGTAATTTTGGAAAGTGGGTTGAGGGTTGACAATGTGAATTATAAAAACAACAACTACAAAAAAAATCAAACTTTTGTTTTACCAAGAGTTTCTGCTTTGTTTAAAATTACAGACAAAATAAGTTCCCGTATTGGTGGCGGCTTAGGTTACAAAATACCAACCGCTTTTACCGAAGAAACTGAAACCATGCAATATCAGAATCTGCAGGCTTTGAATAATGTTGTAGCAGAAAGAAGTGTTGGCGGTACGGCAGACATTAATTTCAAAACAAAAATAACAACAGATCTGGCATTTAGTATTAACCAGATGTTTTTTTACACAGGTATAAATAAACCGCTGGTATTAAACTCAGATGCATTTGGAAACTATTCTTTCTCCAATGCTTCCAAATCGGTTACCAGCAACGGGTTTGAAACAAATGTGAAGTTTATATACAAAGAAGATCTGAAACTATTTGTTGGCTATACTTATACTCATGCAAAGGCAGGTTATTTAACAGGTAACCAGTTTTTACGGCTTGTGCCTAAAAATAAACTGAACCTTACTATCATGTATGAGAAAGAAGATAATTTTAAACTTGGGCTGGAAGGTTATTTAACCGGGAACCAATATTTGAATAACGGAACACAAACGCCATCTTACTGGGAGTTTGGTTTTATGGCGCAAAAAACATTCAGAAAAGTATCGGTGTTTATTAATTTTGAAAACTTAACTGATCAAAGGCAAAGTAAATATAAAACGGTTGTTAATCCGCCGCACAGTAATCCTTCGTTTGATGATATCTGGAATCATACTGAAGGATTTATTACCAATGGCGGTATAAAAATTAAATTGTAGTAATGAAAATTCATGTATCAATGCCTAAAGCTTTAAAGACCTTTTACCGGGAAGAACTGTTGCAGGCAAAAATTGAATTTGATAAAAAGCATTACCAGCAAAGCTGGCGGCATCTTGAGCGGGCCCATATCCTGGGCCAGCCATACCCGGTAGAGCATACTGCTGTGCATTGGAAAATGTTGAAGTTTGGAATTAAATTAAAAAACAACTGGGAAATTATCGGGCAAATTCCACGTTTATTGTTTGGTGGTGTAAAATCATTTGTAGGAAAAATTCCTGTAGGCAATACCGGAGGGGCGAACGTTCCTCCACTACAACCAATGGAAATACCGGAAGATCTTGCAGCAATTATTAACAAAACCAAAACTATATAACATGTATTTTTACAATCATAAAGTAAATAAAGATGAAAATGAACAGGCTCAATTGCTGGAAATGTGTGTTAATGATTGCTTCAGTTTTAGGAATGGCTGGTGCAATAATGGCATAAACGTGTACATAAATTTTATTTGAATGTTGCGGAACTAATTGTCTGCAACTTTTTCATTTAATAACTAAATTTGCACTAAATATTTAATAAAAAAAATACCCATGTTTAAAAAACTCATCATAGCTGTACTTATTTTTACAGCTATTGGCAACAAAGCATTTGCTTATACTATAAAATCTTTAACAGACTCTACTATTACTATAAAAGTTAAAGGTGTAACCTGCAGCAACGACCTGAAGACACTTGCGGACAATGTAAAATTATTAATGGGAGTTAGCGATTGTAAGCCGGGTAAGGCAGGACCAACATCGGTTTTTAAGGTTACTTATAACCCGGCATTGGTAAGCACCAAAGAAATATACAAAGCCATTGAAAATACAGGCGGCTGCAGCGATCCCAGCGAAAGGCCTTATAAAGTAAAATCTAATTAATGCTCAGGTTTATTTTTTACTTAGCTTTTTTAATGCCATTGGGCAGCATAGCACAAACCATTACAGGAAAGGTTGTTGATGGAAATAATCAACCGCTTGCAGGTTCTTCTATATTCTGGCTTAATAATAAAAAAGGTATAACAGCCAAAGAAGATGGCAGTTTCAGCATTAAAAAAACGGCTGCGGATAATATGCTTGTGGTAAGCCATATCGGTTACGCCACAGATACTATTGATGTACGCAATATTGAAAACGTATTATTTGTGTTGCGGGCAAAAGGCAACCTGGAGGCAGTAGTTGTAAATGCTGAAAAGCCCGGCACGGTAATGTCGAACCTGAGTCCGATTAAGATGGAAATACTTACTTCGGTGGAACTTAAAAAATCGGCTTGCTGCGACCTGGCTGGCTGTTTTGAAACACAATCATCTGTTCAGCCACAAACAACCAATATCATTACCAATGCAAAGGAATTGCGGATTCTCGGTTTGTCAGGTGTATATAACCAGGTATTGATAGATGGCTTCCCGATGATACAGGGATTGACTTTTACTTATGGCATCAGTGGTATTCCCGGCACATTGGTTGATAATATTTACATTTCAAAAGGTGCCAATAGTGTGTTGCAGGGGCATGAAAGCATCAGCGGGCAAATTAATGTGGAAACAAAAAAGCCGAATGCATCGGAAAAAATATTTGCCAATGTTTACCTGAATAGTTTTTTGGAAAAACATTTGAACCTTGCAAGCAATTTTAAAGCAGGTAAATGGCATAGTCTGCTGGCTTTTCATACCGTACAGCGTGCCAATAAAATTGATAAGGATAATGATAATTTTTTGGATCTGCCGCTGTTAACAAGGTATATGTTGATGAACAAATGGAAGATAGGTAAAGAAAAGGACTGGGGCTGGAGCAGTGAAATTGCCCTGCGTTTTTTAAATGAAAAACGTATCGGTGGGCAAATATTTTTTAATCCCGGAGAGCACAAAGGCAGCAGCACTGTGTATGGCAACACGGTATCACTTAATCAACCTGAAATGTGGGCTAAAACAAGTTACCGCTTTAATGATCTGCACCGTGTAACATTGTATTTATCCGGTTTTCATCAAGATCAGCAATCATGGTTTGGTTCACTCTCGTATAAAGCAAAACAAACAAATGCATTTGTGAATCTTCAATATGAACTAACCAAAACAGCAAACCATTCGTTAAAAACCGGCATCAGTTTTAAAAGCCTTGACCTGGTTGAAGACATTGCATTTACCGATAATTTTATCAACAGGAACTACGATGGGAACTATCATCGTAAAGAAAACATACCTGGACTCTTTGCAGAAAACACTTTGACTTTTCTGAAAGGGAAAATGACATGGATTGCGGGGATAAGAGCTGATAATCACAATCAATTTGGCTGGTATGTTACCCCACGTACATTATTAAAATACGATCCTACTTCCAAATTAACTATCCGTGCAAACGTAGGCACAGGCTGGCGTACGGTTAATTTATTCAGTGAAAATATCGGCTTGCTTGCAAGCTCCAGGGATATCGTTTTTGTGGAAGCGCTGAAACCTGAAAAAGCATTAAACATGGGTATCAACATCACCCAAAAATATGAGAACGAAAATGTTTCGGGGTACATCAGCATGGATTATTACAGAACCAATTTCCAAAATCAGGTCTTTCCGGATTATGATACCGACCCAACAAAAGCATTTATAAAAAACTTTACCGGCAAAAGTGTGAGTAATGGTTTTCAGACAGATTTTTTTATTAAGCTGTACAAACGTTATGAGTTTAAGGCAGGCTACAATTTTTTAGATGTGTACAGGATAAATAACGGCAGCAAAGAAGTATTGCCATTTAACCCACGCCATAAAGTACTTACAACATTCAGCTACAAACCTGTGAGCAATAAGTTTCATGCAGATATGAA
>JANOVD010000443.1:0-4231 GCA_031417255.1 Chitinophagaceae bacterium | reverse complement strand
TATTGGAAAATCATTATAACCGTGTTACTGATACCTGTATTCCTGAAGAAGAAGCCTTTCGCCGTTTGCAACAACACATTCATAAAATATGGAAAGAGGCTGACGATTCAGGCGAACGATATTTTCCACATGAGTATATGTATAAAATGCTGCTGAGTGGTGTACTGGAACAGTATTATGAAATAGACCCCAGGAATAGCTGGATGCTTGCAGCGGCACAAAAAAATATTCCCATTGTAGTACCGGGATGGGAAGACAGTACGATGGGAAATATTTTTGCTTCTTATATTATAAAAGGACAAATGAAAGCTACTACCATGAAAAGTGGTATTGAGTACATGGTATGGCTTAGTGAGTGGTACCGTAATAATTCATCGGGGAAAGGTGTAGGCTTTTTCCAGATTGGTGGTGGTTTTGCCGGCGACTTTCCCATTTGTGTAGTGCCGATGATGTACCAGGACCTGGAGTGGCATGATGTACCCTTCTGGAGTTATTTTTGCCAGATAAGCGATTCAACAACCTCTTACGGTAGTTACTCCGGTGCAGTACCCAACGAAAAAATTACCTGGGGTAAACTGGATATTACTACACCTAAATTTATTGTGGAGAGTGATGCTACGATTGTGGCTCCGCTGATATTTTCGTGGGTGTTGGGGTGGTAAAGTGGGGGTTGAGACGAAGTCTCAAAACCAAGGAATCCTCGTCAGAGACGAGGACGAGTAGAGGTTTAATACTAAAATAAGAAAGATAATTCGCTTGCAATAAAAACAGTCAAACTTAAGTTTGACTGTAAAGTTGCTAAATAGGTTTATGCAGATAGAAAGTCGTTGGTTAAAAACGCAGGCGACGGTGAAGACCCCCTCTGCCTCCTGAAGGGGGACTTGGAGTATAATACTGCAAGCAGTTTTCTTTTTTAATTGCATAAAAAGTTAAGCCTTCTGATTTTCAGAAGGCTTAATAATATATTAGAGACCAGGTTCCCCCTTCAGGGGGCGGAGGGGGTTCTTTTTTACCTCGTCCCCATATTCAGCGGCGTATCCCTCTTCAGCATCTCATCTCTGTTCGCCATTTCCCATGCGGTATGAAAAATCATACGGCTTCTTTTTTCAAACAAGGCCCAGTTTATTTTATCAACCGTATCGGTTGGTTTATGGTAATCTGATTTTAACATGCCATCATAGAAAAATAAAATGGGCACGCCTTTGCGGGCAAAATTATAATGGTCGCTGCGGAAAAAGATCTGGTTCTTGTCGTTGGGGTCATCAAATTTATAATCGAGTACCAGGCTGGTATATTTATTATTGGCGCCTTCGTTAATGATGGGCAGGTCGCTGCTTAGTTTATCGTGCCCAATTACATACACATAATTAAGGCTATCGGCTGTAATGCGCTCTGTATCTACCCTTCCTATCATGTCAATATTTAGATTAACGGTTGTTTTATCCAAAGGATAGAACGGGTTTTCGCTGTAATATTCACTGCCCCACAATCCTTTTTCTTCGCCGCTAACAGCCATAAAAACAATGGTTCTTCTGGGCCTGTTACCTTCGTTTGCCGCTTTTTGAAAAGCTTCTGCCATTTGTATTACTGCAACGGTGCCGCTGCCATCATCATCGGCACCATAATAAATAAGTCCGTTGCGCATGCCCAAATGATCGTAATGAGCAGTTATAAAAACGTATTCATCTTTCTTATCCGTTCCTTCAATAATGCCAACAACATTACTGGCATTAATGGTTGTTCGGTATTTTTCAAAATTGTAAGCGACTTTTGTTTTCCTCTGCATTGGCCATGCGTTTCCGATAGTTCCGCCGGCTTTTACAATCTTCAACAGCGTATCAAAATTATTTCCGATGATGCCTTTTGCAAATACATGCGAAAGCTGGGCATGATTTAATGATTTGCCTGCGGGTGCATTCCGGGGAAAATAAACACCGGTTTTTTTGCCACTGGCAACGGCTCGTTCATTAAAAATTTCCTGGGTTGGATTAATAATAAGCACACCAGCGGCTCCTTTGGCACCAGCGGCTTCCAGTTTTTTAGGTATGCCGGGGAATGTCCATGCGCTGGAGCGACTGGTACCGCTTAAAAAAAACTTTCCATCTTTTTTGGGTTCGCCCAAAAATATAATTACAACTTTTCCTTTTACATTAAGCCCTGCATAATCACTGTATTTTTCATCATCAATACCATAACCTGCAAAAACTATTTTGCTGCCTTTAAATTTTCCGGTTTCATTGGTATTCAGTTGTGTAATAAAGTCTTTACCGTATTCGGCGGTTTTGCCGGCAACAGTTAAAGTGGCAGCTTTCAGGCTGTCCTGGTACAGCGGATAAAACTGCTGATAACCTTTTAAAGCGGCAACAGATTTTAAACCCATGGCTTTAAACTGAGCTTCGATATAAGCTGCCGCTTTGCGCTGGCCTTCGGTTCCGGTTTCACGTCCTTCCATTTCGGCACCGGCAATAATGTTCAGGTGCCTGTTCAGGTCGTTACCTGTTATAATGGCTGCATATTTTGCAGACAGATCTGTTTGTGCAAAAGAAAGATTGACAGCAACAACAAAGCAGATTAAGAAAAATAGTTTTTTCATTTTTAAATTTTACGATTGATAAACAATTTTTTTACAAAAAATGAATTAGCCACGAAGACCCGAAGACAGAAAGGAAAATGCGTAGCATTTTTCTACTTCGTGCCTTTGTGGCAAACCCTTTTCTCAGCGAAGCTGAGAAACATTTATTCTTGTTCTTATTTGCAACCTGTCCCGACTTTTCGGGAAGAACTTATTTTTTATAGAGTTGCATGAACCTGATAACACAAAGGCAAAATAATCAAAACTATACGGCCTAGTTTTTATTTTTGATAAACGGCGAAATAATATTTTATGGGGAATTAACAGGCGATTTTTTCTACACGGGTTTGATGCCGGCCACCTTCATAGGCTGTGTTCATAAAAATATCCAGCATTTTTTCTGCATCGCCATCCCGTACAAACCTTGCAGGGATACAGATGATGTTGGCATCATTGTGTTTGCGTGCAAGTTCGGCCAGTTCTTCGCCCCAGCAAATGGCAGCCCTTATGCCCGCATGTTTATTCGCCGTCATGGCAACACCGTTGGCGCTGCCGCATAATAAAATACCAAAAGCAGCTTCGCCTTTTACAATAGCCGATGCAACCGGGTGAGCAAAATCGGGATAGTCAACCGAATCTTTATTGTACGTTCCAAAGTCGTTAAATTTTAAACCCTCTCCTTCCAAAACAGAGATCAGGTCTTCTTTGCAATCAAATCCTGCGTGATCGCATCCGATGGCAATGGGGAGTGTTAGGTTGAAGGGGGACATAAAAAATGGATAATTGATAATGAAATAATGCCTGCCCATCTATTCGTTCAGGCGGGGATAATGTCTTTGTAAAATTAGGGTATAAAAATTACTTCTAACGCTAAAATAACAATCAGTATATAAGCCTTCATTATCAATTATCAATTAAAAAAATATCCCTGTCTCGCCGACAGGCAGGCATTAAACCTAACTCCACTCTTTTTCTTCTTTGGCTTTTTTTCTGTCAACCCTGGCTACAAGCTGTATGCTTATCCAATAAAGTAATAACAACGGAAGTGCAACAATTATCTGGCTGGTTATATCTGGCGAAGGTGTAATGATGGCTGCCACAAGCAATATGATAACAAAAGCGTATTTGGAATATTTTTTTAAAAACCGGGCAGTGATGAATCCTATTTTGGCTAAAACATATGCCAGTATTGGCAGTTCAAAAGCAATACCGCAACCCAAAACCAAATTCGACAGGCTATCTATATAATCATTAATGCTTGGTTGATATTCGATAGCACCCGATGAGCCCAAAGTAAATGATGCTAAAAAATTAAAAGTAAAAGGGGCCAATAAATAATAACCAAAAGCCGCACCAATAAAAAAACAAAGCGATACCCAAAAAATACTTCCTCTTGCATATTTTTTTTCTTTGGCCGAAAGGGCCGGTTTAATAAAGCGCCATAGTTCATAAAAGATATACGGAAAAGCAATGATTACAGCGCCGATCATGGCTATACTTAATGCTGAAGTGAACGTACCATTAACCTGGGTAACTAAAAATTTGATCTTTACAGGCGGCATACATAAACTATCGCCAATACCAAGCCAATGGCTAAACCTGCATAAAGTATCATAAGTAATAAAATTTTCGCTTGAGGGGGCAAGTATAATATTATCA
>JANOVD010000442.1:0-8483 GCA_031417255.1 Chitinophagaceae bacterium | reverse complement strand
ACAAACCTGCCGGTAAAACAAACAGCATCAATAAAATTAATTTCCAACGCATATAGTTATTTACAGTTTTGGTTAGTGTAATTGGTAATCAAATATTTATTCAGAGTTCTAATATAACTGATTATTACATTTTATCGGTAATTATGCATATAAAATTGTCTTCTTACTTCAAATTTGATAACAGATACCCGTATATAATAAATATTTAGTTATCTTTTAATTTAATTATTTTAATCTTCAATAAATTTAAAACTGATGAAAAGAAAAGATTTTATAAATAAATCTGTACTGGCGGCTGCTTCCATCGCTGTTATGCCAACATCAAAATTGTTTGCCGGCAATAACGATAAGGTTGTAAGGGTTGTAATTATAGGAGTTGGGCTAAGGGGACAGGATCACCTGGAACTGCTTTTAATGCGAACTGATGTAGAAGTGGTTGCCATTTGTGATATTGATGAACGGATGTTGACAAGCGCTAAAGGTTCAATTGTAAAAAGCGGTAAAAAAATGCCTCAGGTTTTTACCGGCGACAAATATGCCTGGAAAAAAATGCTGGAAATAAAAGGACTGGATGCCGTAATTATTGCAACACCATGGGAGTGGCATAAAGAAATGATAATTGGTGCCCTGGAAGCCGGTATAAAATATGTTGGGAGTGAAGTGGTGGTTGGTATTACCCTGCAGGATCATTGGGATGTGGTAAAAGCTGCTGAAAAATACAAAGCACATGTAATGATGCTGGAGAATGTTTGTTACCGCCGCGATGTGATGGCTGTACTGAATATGGTTCGCCAGGGATTGTTTGGCGAAATGATTCACCTGCAGGGCGGATACCAGCACGATTTGCGTGAAGTGAAATTTAATGACGGCGTTAAACCTTATGGCGGAGGTTGCGAAATGGGAGAGCATGGCTGGACAGAAGCCAAATGGCGAACAGCACATTCCATGCACCGCAATGGCGATCTGTATCCAACGCATGGCATTGGGCCAATTGCCAATTATATCAACATCAACCGGGGAAACCGTTTTACAAATCTTTGTTCCTTCTCTTCCAAAGCAAGGGGCCTGCACAATCATGTGGTAAAAACCTGTGGCGAAAATCATCCCAATGCCAAAATAAATTTTAAACTGGGCGATGTGGTAACTACTTCCATCGGTTGTGCCAATGGCGAAACTATTCTGCTGCAGCACGACACCAATTTACCCAGGCCATACTCTTTAGGCTTCAGGGTGCAGGGCACTGCTGGTATATGGATGGATGTAAACAAAGGGATTTACATTGAAGGAAAAACGCCAAAGCCGCACCAGTGGGATGATGCAAAGGCATGGCTTGATAAATATGATCATCCGCTTTGGGCCAGGTGGAGTAAAGAAGCAGCAGGCTCTGGACACGGCGGTATGGACTTTTATGTGATACATGCATTTATAGAAAGTGCAAAAAGAAACATAGCCACACCGCTGGATGTTTATGATGCAGCGGCATGGAGCGCTATTACACCTTTAAGTGAACAATCGGTTGCTTTAGGCAACGAAACAGTGGAGTTCCCTGATTTTACTTCGGGGCAATGGATGTACAGAAAACCGGTGTTTGCATTAAATGATGAATATTAAATCACAAGAAAAACTTAAATACAAATCAATTATGTAATAAAACAGGTAATCGTTTCGTTCAAAGCTTGCTTAACATGGCATAACAGGATTTCTCACAGATTTTTTACCCAACATTATGAAACTTATCCCATCTTTTTTAAAACAGATTGTAGTTGCATTTATTTGCAACTTTTTTTTATTAACTGTAATTCATGCCCAAAAAAACGGTATCCTGCCTTTAACGGGAATGAAATTTTTTAATGAAGGAATTGCCGCAAAAACAGTGGATGTAAGAATTGATGGAAATCAACTCACCAGTAACAGAATCCCTTTAAACAAGGAAATTGAGATCATCATTCAGCAACCGGCCGGATTTACAGCCAATGTAAATAAAACCATGTTTGCTTCAGCCGAAGTAATGGTTTTATCGCCCAGGGGAGAAATATTACTTAAGAACCCCAATGCATTATTAAAAAACTATCCCAACGGATTTACAGCAAAAGATCTGAATACATTCAGTATTAAGTTTGGTATAGGAACAGATTTAATGAAGGGCAATTTTAACGGTGTTTTAAAAATTAGGTTATATGATATGGCGGGGAAAGGCCAGATGAGACTTGAAATGCCTGTTACTTTTGCCAAGCCGGGCGAGCCTTTGCAGGTTTCTAAAACCGTAAATGCAATTAAATCTGCAGGTGAAATTAATGGTAAGATAAACGGGTTAACATCCAATGGGATGCTGGTTAATATTGATACTACAATTAAAGTTTCACCAAAAATGGCTTACACCAGTATGAATATTTCCAATATTGTTGGATCAAGTATCTCCGGGATTTTTGAAGGGAAGGAAAACTTTTGGGTTTACGACAGTGAACTGAATGAAGTAAAAATAACCGATATTCTTTTAAAACAGGTAAAAGGAGCACTGGAAGATGATATTGTAGATTACACACTTAAAATTCCATACCGCTTAAAAACAAACAGATCCAAATCTTATTTTGTGCGCTTTCGCTGGGAAAGTTCAGACAAAAAACAACTTATTGATGTAGTTGTGGTTAATTGATTATTTACACTTATTTATAAAGTCAATTATCTCCAGCACAGATATATTTTTTGCATCCTGGTAATTGTGATACTGCTCAGCCACAAGATCAACCGAACAATCGCAATACTTATTTGCCTTTTCTGCTCCGATGATCAAACTGGCTTTATCTTCACATTTGGATACAAATTCTTTTATCTCCCGGTTTAGCCAGTATTTGGCAGCAATGCGGCCCACAGTTTTGCAGGAAATAGCAGTAATTAATGCCAGCGATAAGGCCAATAAAATAACAGTGGTTTTCTTCATTTTGTGTATTTGTATACAATATAAATCATTTCCTGAACGTACAGTAAAACAATAATCATCATATATAACAATATTTTGTCAGGATCTGCGTTTTTATAAAAAACCCAACCCAATGAAAAAAGTTATACCAGCCACTATCGCTATGTTTTTTTGTGCAGCAATACTCTTAAATTCCTGTGCGGTAAGCAAAAATTCAGTTATTTCACAACAACCCGAAGTTACAAACCCGGGTAAATCCCCAACTGCCTGTTTTGTTCAATTGAATGATGGCAGTATTCAGCATTATTCATCGTTAAAACTGGTAACCGGTGTATTAACTACTCCGCATCTTGTAGCCGATAATAAGGTTATCATTAATACAAAAAACATTATGGCATACCAGGATGATCAGCAATATGCTGTTTCGCCCAAAATTTTAACCACAACAAAAAACAGCCTTGTTGCTGCTGATGCCTTACCTGGCTTTGCAGTTAAAGTCCTGTCGGGTAAAGTGAATGTGTATTGCCGCAAATATTATAACGGAGCCAATGCTGTTGACGAATATTTTCTGCAAAACGGAAATGAAGGGTATATAATAGCTTATTCAAAAGATGTGCTAAAAAGCATGTTAAAAGATGATACCAAAGCCCTGGAATTTTTTAATGGTAAAACAAAAATATCGCCCAGGTCGAAAAAAATGCTGGCAACTGTTGAATTTTATAATAACAATCAGCTTTTAACTAAAAACTAAAAAAAATAACCTCTTTATAATAAATGGCAGTTTAATCTCCCGATTAAGTTGCCATTTATCTTTTGTGCATTATTGAAAAAGAATCTAATCAGTTTAGTGATGCATCAAACCCTGCAGGCTGAAAATCAACATCGCTGTAATCTTTAACTACATTATACAGTGTATCCCGTTCAATGGGTTTACGCTTTGCCTGTTTTATTAAAGAAACCAGTTCTTCAGTGCTCATGGCCGGTGTTTGTTCTTCGCTGCCGGCCATGCTGTAAATTTTTGTAGAGTCGTCAATGGTACCGTCAATATCATTTACGCCAAAAGATAAACTCAGTTGGGCATTTTGGCGGCCAAGCATGGGCCAGTAAGCTTTCAGGTGCGGAAAATTATCTAAATAAATTCTTGCAATGGCATACAACCGCATATCTTCTGTAGTAACCGATTCTGCAACATGGCTCATAGCATTATCACGGTTACGGAATTTTAAAGGAATGAATGTATTGAAGCCGCCGGTTTTATCCTGCAGTTCCCTTAGCCTTCTCATATGATCAATGCGGTGTTCATATTTTTCAATGTGGCCGTAAAGCATGGTTGCATTACTGTGCAACCCTAAATTATGTGCTGCTTCATGAATGGCCAGCCAGCCGTTTGCATCAACTTTATCAGCACATATCTGTTCTCTTATTTCGGGATGAAATATTTCGGCTCCACCGCCCGGTAAGCTGTCCAATCCGGCTTCATGCAATTGTTTCATGCCTTCTTCAACTGTAAGTTTTGCTTTGCGAAACATATAATCCAGCTCAACTGCCGTAAATGCCTTTACATGCAAATTGGGCCGGTGTGCTTTTATCTTTTGCATCAGTTCAATAAAATAAGCCATGTTCATTTTTGGATGAACGCCACCAACAATATGCACTTCGGTAATGGGTTTGCCATCGTAGGATTTTACAATATCCAGCATTTGGTCAATACTCAGTTCCCAGCCCTCTTCTTTGTGTGCATAGAGGCGTGAATAGGAACAGAACTCACAACTGAATACACAAACATTGGTTGGCTCAATATGAAAGTTTCGGTTGAAATAGGTTTTATCGCAATGGAGTCTTTCCCTTATGAAATTTGCCAGCGAGCCAACAAAGGCAAGGCTGCCTTTTTCAAAAAGCTGTAAGCATTCTTCGTCAGTAATTCTTTCATTGGCTTTTACTTTTTGGGCAATGGATCTAAGACCTGTATCTGCAGAGGCGTCAATCAAAATATCTATGGAGTCTGGCATCACAAAAATTTTTACAAATTTACGTTGATAATGGTTGTTGTAGTGCTAATTTTTTGTTGATTACTGCTTAGTAAAAAACAGTCCACGATTGTTTTGTGTGTTCAATAAATGTATATCTTCCACGTCTCAAACTAAACAAAGCTATATGAATATTAAGTTTCGTCTTATTGTGATGAATTTTTTGCAATTCTTTATTTGGGGTGCTTGGTTGATTTCTATTGGTGGTTATTTAGGAGGAACACTGCATTTTACAGGAGCCCAAATAGGAGCTGTATTTTCCACCCTTGGAATTGCATCCCTTTTTATGCCTGCATTGATGGGCATTGTAGCAGATAAATGGATTAATGCTGAAAGAGTATTGGGCCTGTGTCATATTATTGGGGCTGCGCTTTTAATATGGGCTTCAACTATTACCGATCCCAATGTTTTCTTTTGGGTAATGCTGGTGAACTCGATGTTTTATATGCCTACTATTGCACTCAATAATACAGTTTCTTACATTGTTTTAGAAAACAGGGGATTTAATATCGTAAAGGATTTTCCACCTGTTAGGGTTTGGGGCACCATAGGATTTATTGCTGCTATGTGGATAGTTGATATGGCAGGATGGAAATCCAATAATATGCAATTGATATTTAGCGCAGTTTCTGCATTGGCCCTAGGTCTTTATGCTTTTACAATGCCTGCATGCCCTCCGGTAAAATCAATTAAAACCAAATCTATTATTAATTCATTGGGACTGGATGCTTTTGTATTATTCAAACAAAGAAAAATGTTCATTTTCTTTGTGTTTGCTATGTTCTTAGGTGCTGCACTGCAAATTACCAATGCATTTGGTGGCTCTTTCCTTGAAAGCTTTACAACAACACACCCAGATTCATTTGGTGTAAAACACCCAATTTTACTACTTTCTATTTCGCAAATTTCAGAAACACTTTTTATCCTGACCATTCCATTCTTTCTGCACAAATTCGGCATTAAAAAGGTAATGATGATCAGCATCGTTGCTTGGGTGTTGCGTTTTGGATTATTTGGTATCGGAGATCCGGGTAATGGCCTATACCTGCTGGTTCTTTCTATGGTCATTTATGGAATGGCATTTGACTTTTTTAATATTTCAGGTTCTTTATTTGTAGAAAATGAAGCTCCAGCCAGCATGAGGGCAAGCGCACAAGGTTTATTCATGTTTATGACTAATGGTTTGGGTGCAATGTTTGGTGGATATGGAGCAGGTCTGGTTGTTGATTATTATACAAAAGGAGGCATAACAGACTGGCAAAGTACCTGGTTTGCATTTGCAGGATACGCATTGGTATTAGCTTTAATTTTTCCTTTTGTGTTCAAATACAAACACGATCCCAACGCAATAAAGAACGTGCAACATTAATTATTCAACTCAACTATTGTTGCATTAAAAATCCCCCCGATGTATCGGGGGGATTCTTTTATCTGCGAAATCATATAAATCTCTTCAATCAGCGATTATTATTTATGCTGCTCTATCTTTTTTACAAAATTAGCCTTAGGTTGTGCACCTACCAATTTATCAACTACCTGGCCGCCTTTTACAAAAAGTATAGCGGGGATACTGGTAATGCCGTAGTTCATGGATATCTGCGGGTTATTATCAACATTTACCTTGCCTACATTTACTTTGCCATCGTAGTCTTTAGCCAGTTCTTCAATTACCGGGCCTATTGCTCGGCAGGGGCCGCACCATTCTGCCCAAAAATCAATAACCGATAATTTATCAGAGTCTAATACATCAGCCTGAAAGTTTGCATCTGTGAATTCTAGTGCCATAATATTTATTTTATTGTTTTAAAATATTTAAAGATGAGGGGCAAAGTTAGTTCCAAATGCGTTAATATGCTGTTATGACATATCCACAGCATGTGATGAAATATTATTGGCATAAGTGTAGCCATTGTGACGGGAAAACACCCCATGAAAAAGCCACAAGGGTAATAGCTTCAAGGGAGAAGCAGGCAATCGCAAGTGGCTTTTAATGGAGAAGAACCTCTCACTATAAACTTGCCCCCTTGAAGCTTATGGCTTGCAACTTGCGGCTCCCTTGCTTATCTTTATTGACTAAAATAATTTACCATGTATCAAATAAGAGAAGTTTTTCAGGCAAAACCCGGTAAGGCAAAAGACCTTGTAAAAATGTTTAAACAGGCAGCGCCGCATTTTGAAAAAACCCAGGGAATGCAAAATGTAAAAGTGCTTACGGATATAGTAAGTACTTACTGGACAGTAATTGTAGAATCTGAGACAGAGGATATCGGCGGTTTTTTTATCAACCTGCGTTCGGCAACAATGAGCGATGAATTAAAGGAAATTATGAAAGGTTATATGGATTGTGTGGAAGGGGGGCGTAGGGAGATTTTTATGATTGAATAAGAACTGTTAATCCGTTAATTGGTTAATTCGTTAATCCGTAAAGCAGTAAGCTATTCCAAAATCTTTTAAGATTAAATGCTCTCCACGAATTAACGGATATACGGATATACGGATTAACGGATTAACCTGTAACCACATTCACTTCAATATCTTTATTCTCATTTAAATAGAAAGCCAGGTCGTCATTCATGGTAAAACTTCTTTCCAAACTGTACATGCCAACTTTAAATTTATGCCTGCTGTTGATAATATTAAATTTTAAAGAAGTTTTGCCGGGATTGGTTTTTACATTCTGATCAATAAAATTAACCATATCCTCATTTATAAATTGCGGTTCAATATCTATAATTACCTGTTTGGTTAAATTAGATTTTACTGTTTCAAGCAGGTGTAACCTGTCTAATTTAAAATCATACTGATCGCCATTATAACGTTTACGAAATGCGCCTTCAATCATAACAATCAAACCTTTGTCGAGGTAATTTGTGTATTTCACATAATCTTCGCTCCACAACATAAATTCAGCTTTGCCACTATAATCTTCAATACTTAAAACAGCAAAATTTTTGCCTGCCTTTGTAAGCCTGTGCTGGGCATCAACTACAAGGCCCGCCACACGAAACTGCCTGCCGGGATTGGGATGTGTATTAACCGCTGCTTTAAATTCCACATAATCGGCCAGTGGCGTAATATTATAATGCCGCATTTCAAATTTATAATTATCCAAAGGATGACCGCTCATGAACATACCGGTAACATCTTTTTCATAATCGAGTTGTATGGCCAGCGGCCAGGGATCGCAGACTGCTAATTTTGGAGGAACAATATCAGGCATTTGCAGATCGCCAAACAAGGTATTGGAGGCGCTTGCATTTTGCGCCTGGAAAATACTTCCAAATTTCAATATCTTTTCCAATCCCTGCATATCGCCCGGTGCCTGGTAAAAATATTGAGCTCTTGTAATATCCTTAAAGCAATCGAACGCACCTGAGTAAACTAAACTCTCCAATGATTTTTTATTGGCAGAGCGATGATTTATCCGTTTTGAAAAATCATAGATGGTGGTATAATGGCCATGCTTGTTTCTTTCTTCAATAATATTTTCTATGGCATTTTCGCCAACGCCTTTTAAACCGCTGAAACCAAAACGTATC
>JANOVD010000441.1:0-1874 GCA_031417255.1 Chitinophagaceae bacterium | reverse complement strand
GTGTATGGCCCCAACGAATATCACAAAGGGCGCATGGCCTCGGTGGTATGGCACGCTTACAATCAAATCATCAAAACGGGAAAAATGAAATTGTTCAAGTCGCACAACCCAGCCTATAAAGATGGTGAGCAAATGCGCGATTTTATTTATGTGAAAGATGTGGCCGAAGTGTGTATATTTTTTATGCACCACCGCAAGAACTCGGGCATTTATAATCTTGGATCGGGAAAGGCACGGACGTTTCTTGATTTGACACGGGCGGTATTCAAGGCAATGAGTAAGGCAGAACAAATTGAGTTTATTGATACCCCGATGGATATTCGGGACAAGTATCAGTATTTTACAGAGGCAGGCATGGGGAAGATTAAAAGTGTGGGGTATGGAAAAGAGTTTACATCAATTGAGGAGGGAGTGAGGGAGTATGTTGATGTTATTCTTCGCGAGCGTAGAACTTTACCTTGAGTCAATTGAACAGAGTTTTAAAAAATTTATAAAATCAGATTCTGATTTCAACTGTTTTCCTTTTTTAAGATAAACTTCCAATAGCGAAGCTTTCATGCCTCCCTCGTTAACAAGTGATTTCTTTGTCAACTTGACACCACTAGGAGCCCTATTGTCTGTTATCAAATAATACTTCTCTGCGGAACTGAATCGTGTTACCCTTCCTGAACTTCCATACCCCACATCTTCTTCAATCATGATTGTTTTCGTCTTCTTTAAAAACTTAATTGATCCAGTATCAAGCAAGACTTCAAAATAACTTTTAGCCCCCGCTCCGGTGATTCCAATAAACCCATTGGAAAACAGTTTTCTTGGTAGCCCCGAATATTCTAATATCGTGGCTTTAGTGATTAGGTTGGGGTCTAGCAACATCTCTACTCCCTTGACCCTGCCCTCAAAGCGGTCGCTATATGTGTCGTATCTTAATTGAATACCTACGGTCTCTTTGCCTGTTTGATCCTCAATTGCCCCCTCTCTCCATTCCCGATATAAATAAGGTGACCCAATTACTTCCGCATACTTACTTACGCGAAGTACCTCATTTCCGCTTCCATAAATATTGTTGATTTGGGGATATGCGGTTCCGATGGTCAGAAAGAATACTAATACAAAATTTGATCTTCTCATGGGTACATCATTTGCCACAACTATCAAAAAAAAGGGAGGCGACCCACAGTTGGCATGCCTCCCTTTTAAATTGGATTTCTAAGCTAATTACTGTGTGCGTATCCTACGGGTAAATGTTTTATAGTTCGTGCTGACTATAACATCATCCCCAGCAGAGGTAAGGCTAACAACCAAATTTTTGGTTGCTGTAGAGGGTACAATATTATCATCCAGCACTAAAAATTTGATGTACCCAAAACTACTATTAGGGGGGATAACAACAGTGCCATCCGTAGTTGTCAACGAATAGTCAGTTCCGGCTACTGCCGTGCTTGCGGCATCAATGGAATAAGTAACGTTTACCGCTACGCCTCTTTGAGCCCCTACTAAGTTTACACGGAGCGAGTCCTTAACGCCTGTCCCATTCAGTGTCCTGGCGTATATTTTAGTTATCGCAAGACCCGATACGGTAGTTGCTTCATCTATTTCAACATAGGTTTTATCGAGAATAATATCCAACCCTGAATCTTCAAAACACGAAACCAAGGCTATTGATAATATTCCATATATAATTATCTTCTTCATATTGCTTCTTTTTTGGTTAAATTAATATCCGGGATTCTGAACAATTGCAGGATTGATCGCTACCTGCTCAACAGGAATGCGAGCCAATATCCTGAAATCAACATAAGGCACCGCTGATGTGGTTCCGGCTGGCTTGGTGATATCCCTTCCCAAACGCTTCAAGTCGAACCAACGATTTCCTT
>JANOVD010000440.1:0-1551 GCA_031417255.1 Chitinophagaceae bacterium | reverse complement strand
AAAACCCTTTCAATTACAAACTTCCATTTTTTGTTATAATCTATAGCATCAAAATTAACATCCCAAAAAATTCTTTTGGCTAATATGGGTTTTGTTTTTTGCATAATTAAAGTTACACTTAATAAAACATAATTAAAGCTAAATAGAATTACTGAATTTGAATGGAGCGTCGCCAATGAAGTCCAATCAAGGAACTTCTGCCGGTCCCCAAAAAAACTAAGCTTCAGTTTCCTTCTCACTCATCAAATACGCTTTAATAAATCCATCAAGCTCTCCATCCATCACGGGGCCCACATTACCCACTTCATAATCGGTACGGTGGTCTTTTATCATTTTATAAGGATGAAAAACATAACTCCGTATCTGGCTGCACCACTCTATCTTTTTCTTTTTACTGTTGCTTGCGTCTTTCAACGCATTGCGTTTTTGTAATTCAATTTCGTACAAACGGCTTTTGAGCATCTGCATGGCCATTTCACGGTTGCCAAGCTGGCTCCTGTCCTGCTGGCAAACCACCACAATGCCTGTTGGTAAATGCGTTAGCTGCACTTTGGTTTCAACCTTGTTCACATTCTGTCCGCCGGCACCACCACTGCGGGATGTTTCCATTTTTACATCGGCAGGGTTAATGTCTATCTTGATAGTATCATCAACCAAAGGATAAACATTTATAGATGCGAATGAAGTATGCCTGCGTGCATTACTATCGAAAGGAGAAATACGTACCAGGCGGTGAACCCCGTTTTCAGATTTTAAAAAACCGTATGCAAAATCACCCTCAAACTCGTAGGTAGCGGTTTTTATACCGGCGCCATCGCCCCATTG
The DNA here is from genome assembly GCA_031417255.1 of Chitinophagaceae bacterium. GTDB lineage: Bacteria > Bacteroidota > Bacteroidia > Chitinophagales > Chitinophagaceae > Ferruginibacter. Next base: position 726 of record JANOVD010000440.1, on the reverse strand, counting down.
CCAGTCAATCTCTGTTACCTTCCAGCCTTGTTTTTCGGCATACATGCGGTACATTCGGGCAAGCATTTCGGCCCAGTCCTGGCTTTCGGTGCCACCGGCGCCACTGTTTATGGTTAATACGGCAGGCAGTTCGTCTTCCGGTTCGTTAAGTGTGCTTTTAAACTCTGCTTCTTCAATTTTTTCAATTGCTAAATCAAAAGCTTCTTTCACTTCTTCCTCGCTTGTTTCACCCGCTTTCCAGAATTCAAATAACACGGCAAAGTCCTCCACGGCAGTTTCCACAGCATGGTAAAGATTTATCCAGTATTCGTGAACTTTAATTTCTTTCAGGATGGCAGTTGCACGGGCATTATCGTCCCAAAAACCCGGCGAAAGTGAAAGTTGTTTATCGTTTGCTGTTTTGGCTTCCCTGTTTGCAACGTCAAAGAAACCTCCCCAAGACCAACACACGGTCCCTCATAGATTTAAGATGCTCTATTGTCATGCCGCAAAGGTAATTGAATATGAAACAGTAACAAGTTTTTTAGAAACATCGGGGGCATTTAAAATTGTCGCTTTTGTTTTTCGCTCTTTTCTACTCCATTGTCATGCTGAGGCACGAAGCCTGTCCGACTGGCCATCCAGGCGGGAATCTCAAGCATTGCAGAGAGAGATGCTTCTCCCGATAGCTATCGGGATCAGCATGACAAAAGCGACAATTTTAAATGCACCCGAAACATCCGGCAA
>JANOVD010000439.1:0-4778 GCA_031417255.1 Chitinophagaceae bacterium | reverse complement strand
ATTCTAAGTTATATACATAACAATGATATACGGTGCAATGGACAAAATAGTTTGAGTGTTCACTATTTTTAGAATTTTTTTCTCCGCCTAGGTTCGTGTCCTCACGAACCATCTTACAATACCTGCTGATTACAGCCTTATTCTTTTACTTAATACGGATAAGTTTTAGAAAATAATTCATTCTAAGTCCGCCTTGGTTCGTGTCCTCACGAACCATCTTACAATACCTGCTGATTACAGCCTTATTCTTTTACTTAATACAGATTAGTTTTAGAAAATATTTCATTCTAAGTTATATACATAACAATGATATACGGTGCAATGGACAAAATAGTTTGAGTGTTCACTATTTTTAGAATTTTTTTCAAAATAAATTCAATAATACTGCATGTGGGGCTAAATTATTTATTTCAAAACTTATCGTAATGTTCAGATTAATATTGCAATTTTAGTAACTGTTGTACTATGTGTTAAATTCTATGAAATTTTAAAGTACAAAGAAAAATTGGATGCCAAAAATTGCCTGTTTTTGATAATGGTTTCAGCGTTTGGTTTACATTTTTTTTAGAAAAAACGAGTTTAAATTTGTGTTTCAGATAATGTTATTTCCCCCTTTATACTACGTAAAAACCCTATGTTAATCAAAGGGTAAATACCCTCTTTATTATTATTGAAGATAATTTGAACTTGCACCCAGCGTTAATGAGGTGTAAATCCTTATCCTTTTAAACCCAAAATCAGTTAGTATGATGCCGAACGAAAATATACCCGAACCAATAAAAGTAATTATTGCTGATGACCATGTTTTGTACAGGGCCGGCGTTAAAACAGCATTAAGCACTAAAAAAGATGTAAAAGTTGTGGCAGAGGCTGATAATGGTATGCATTTGCTTAATATGCTTAAGATGATACCGGCAGATGTTATATTGCTGGATATACAGATGCCGATAATGGATGGTATTGCCACCCTGCCAGAAATAAAAAAACTTTATCCAAACGTAAGGATAATTATGCTGACCATGATGGATGACCATAGTATGATAACCAAACTGATGGAAATAGGCGCCAACAGTTATTTAACCAAAACCAGCGACAGCGAAATTATATACGAAGCCATAAAAACCTGTTTTGAACAGGAATATTATTTTAATTCTTTAACCAATAAGGCCTTGCTTACTAACCTGAAACAACGTAACGATGTTACGCCACAACGATTAATGCAGCAGGAAGCGCATTTAAATGATAAGGAAATGCTGATTCTGAAATTAATGTGTGAGGAGAAAAGTACCAGGGAAATTGCCGACCTGGTAGACCTTAGCCCTCGTACAGTGGAAGCAATAAGGGATAAGCTTAAAGTAAAGACCGGCGCTAAAAGTACTGCAGGTTTAATTATGTATGCTGTAAAACACAATATTTTAAACGAAGAATTCTAACTGCCTGATTATACAAATATCTGTTCTCTAAAACTGTAATGAAAATTTGCCCCCCGGTTTTCCGGGGGGCATTTTATTAGTGTTTGTACTCAGATGTCTGTTAAGATAGTGTCTAATTTTAAAAAAGCTGTCAGCTTGAGCTTGTCGAAGGCGGGTTCAAAAGAATATACCGGCTTCGACAAGCTAAGCCTGACACCAAAGTAGATTATAAAAATTATTCAAACTGAAGCAGTACTCCTGTTAATAGTATATTTGACGCATGGAATATTTTATTTATAACGGTAAAACATATAAGGCGCAAACTGCCGTGCTGCATGCCGGTAACCGCGGTTTAAGATATGGCGACGGGCTTTTTGAAACCATTAAATGCATAAATGGCCAATTGCAGTTTATTGATGAACACTTTGCACGTTTATGGAATGGCCTGCAGGTTTTACAGTTTATCATACCTAAACATTTTACACCCGATCGTTTACAGGAAGAAATACTATCGCTGCTGGAAAAGAATGGCCATAATAAAACAACGAGGATAAGGATAACCTTGTTTAGGGGCGATGGGGGATTATATGATGCCGTTAACCATACACCAAATTACCTGATACAAACATGGGAGCTACCGGATGATGTTGGTATATGGAACAGCAATGGATTGGTTGCAGGCATGTATACTGATGTTAAAAAAAGCTGCGATAAAATCAGTAATCTTAAACACAATAATTTTTTACCTTATGCGCTTGCTGCTCTGCATGCAAAAGAACAAAAATGGAATGATGCGGTTTTGCTGAATACAAACGAGAGGCTATGTGATACAACCATTGCCAATATTTTTTTAATTAAAAACGATATTGTTTACACCCCATCACTGACCGAAGGCTGTATTGCCGGCATTATGCGTAGAAATATGCTGCAGCAACTTGTGCAAAATAATATGCCGGCTATTGAAGGCAAATTAACGGTTGATGACCTGCTGAATGCTGATGAAGTTTTTTTTACCAATTCTATTTATAATATGCGCTGTGTACAAAGTATTGGGGAAAAAAAATATGGACATACTATGGCACAAAAAATTTATACTGCAGTTTTCTAAACAAATTCATGATACAGCTGTTTAGGGTTATACACTTTTAATAAACTGATCTTACATTGCCAACAGTAAATATATTCTGGTTCAGGCGAGATTTGCGGTTAACAGATAACGCCGGCCTTTATCATGCATTAAAAAGTAATAACCCGGTATTACCCATTTTTATTTTTGATAAAAATATTCTTGATAAACTCAATAATCCGGATCAAAGAGTGGATTTCATTCATGCTGCATTGGAAGAGTTGCAGTTATCATTAATAAAAATAAATTCATCGCTGCAGATTTTTTACGCTACACCAGGCGAAGCATTTAAATATCTTTTTACAAAATATAAAATTGAAAAAGTATTTACCAATCATGATTATGAACCTTATGCCCGGCAAAGAGATGATGATGTTGAGGCTTTATTAAAAACAAAAACTGCATCGTTGCATACTTTTAAAGACCAGGTTATTTTTGAAAAAGACGAGGTAATTAAGGATGACGCCCGCCCGCCTGCCCGTGCAGGTACGGACGGGGACGGCCCGGCCGGACGGGGAAAACCCTACACCGTTTTTACGCCTTACAGCCGAAAATGGAAAGCCACAGTACAGGATTTTCACTTTAATGCATATCCAACAGAAAAATATTTTAATAATTTTTATCAGCAGCCTGCACAACCAATACCATCTTTGCAAAGTATGGGTTTTAAAAATGAAGGGAAATCTTTTCCCTCAAAAGAACTTAATGAAGAGTTGATTATTAAATACAGTGAACAAAGAAATTTTCCGGCTGTTGCCGGAACATCAAAACTGGGTGTGCATTTACGCTTTGGTACAGTCAGCATCAGGCAAATTGCAAAACAATGTAGTGGCTTAAGTGAATCTTTTCTTAACGAATTGATCTGGCGTGATTTTTACCAGATGATACTCTGGCACTATCCGCATGTTGGAAAAGGCAAGGCATTTAAACCTGCATATGATTTTATTGAATGGCGCAGGGATGAAGGCGAATTTGAAAAATGGTGCAAGGGCCAAACCGGTTATCCCATTGTAGATGCAGGCATGCGGGAATTAAATGCAACCGGTTTTATGCACAACAGGGTGCGTATGATTGTGGCTTCTTTTTTAACCAAACATTTATTGATTGATTGGCGCCTGGGCGAAGCTTATTTTGCAGAGAAATTATTGGATTTTGATTTAGCTGCCAATAACGGCGGCTGGCAATGGGCTGTAGGTAGTGGTTGCGATGCTGCTCCGTATTTCAGGATTTTTAATCCTTACCTGCAAACAAAAAAATTTGATCCCCAACTTGTGTATATCAAAACATGGGTGCCAGAGCTGAATGAAATGCATTATCCTAAACCCATTGTTGATCATGAATTTGCAAGAAAACGCTGTTTGGAAGTTTACAGTAATGGTTTAAAAAAAGCGTATTAAAAATTTGATCCGTTAAATCTTGGATTAACTACATTGTTATAAATTGAACCAAAACGGTAATTTATTCCAAAATATGAATAAAGGCCTTTTTCAGTTGGGTATTGCCTTGTGTTTGTCAGGAGGTCATCTCTGGAAAAAAACTTTCTGGGTATATTGGGATAAATCCCTTTTGTAAAATTTGCATTGACTGACACGTCTAAAGATAATCCTTTTATAATCCGCACTTCAATGTATCCTCCAACTGAAAATGTATTAATATTCTTTCCTTTAATTTTAACATCATTCAAAGAAAAGGAGTTAAGAAAATTGTTATAAGATGCTTCCAGATTAACATTGCCCCACTTTTGTAAAAACCCTACATTTAACGAAAGCGATTGCTCAAATAACAAATGTTCGGGTTTATCATAATAACCCGAATCTATATAATTATTTATTGACGGGCCAATACTGTAAAACAGCGTGATAGATTTTTTTACAGCATCTTTATACTTAAAAAAACTATACTCAACAGCAGGACGAACAGACAGCCTTGAATCTGTATTGCTGTAAGTGCTATGGTTAAATGAAGCCTTGCCACCAACCGACCAGTGACTGCTCAGACTTTTAACAATGGTTGTATAAATTCCGGAATTGTTATTAGGGAACTTACTTATTGTGCTGTCAAATTGAATGGTTCTTACATTTTTTGAAACATTTGCATTGATACTTATTTTCAGTTTCTCCGTAACCCTGTTTGCCCGGATGCTACCTGATATTCTGTTTGACTTACTGTAATCATCGGAATTAATATTGCCGCTAAAGCCAACATTGAATACCCAAAAATTCCATTTATCTTTTTTTTTG
>JANOVD010000438.1:0-1728 GCA_031417255.1 Chitinophagaceae bacterium | reverse complement strand
AACCAGGAATTCCCGGCCGGTGCAGCGACTGCGTTATATGGTTTTTCAAACAACGGAAGCCTTAGTCAAATAAATAATCCCAATCCGGATCTGAAATGGCAGGCTGACCAACAGTTTAATTTTGGAGTTGATTTTAGTATTCTGAAAAACAGAATTTCAGTAACGGTAGATTATTTTAATAAGATAACTACCGACTTGTTGTTTCCCAATTACCAGATTCAACCTGCACCCAACGTTATTAGATGGGTTAACCTCGATGGAAAAATTCAAAACCGGGGATTGGAAGCGACTATTAATGCTTCTATAATTGATGGAGGGAATTTTTCATGGAATTTCGGCCTTAATGCAACATTTGTTAAAAACAATGTTTCCGGTTTAGTTTCACCTATTCTTACTGGATCATTGCATGGCCCTGGTATGTCGGGTGTAACCGTACAGCAAATCCAGAACGGTGCACCACTGAATGTTTTTCATACCAGAAAATACCTGGGAATTGATCCGAGTACCTTTTTTTCCAAGTATGAAGACGAAGGCAACACGTTTTATAATGTAGGAAACCCAAATCCAACTTCATTGCTAGGCATCAATTCAACCTTGCGGTATAAAAAACTTTATCTGACTACCTATATGTATGGCGCATTTGGGCAGTCGATATATAACAACACATTAAACAGCACTCTTAATGTAGGTAATATTGATATTGGCAAGAACATCGCCCAATCCATTTACCAAAATCCAGTAAAGGAAGACTTGGCTAACCCGGTCGAACCTTCATCAAGGTTTATTGAAAAGGGCGATTACCTGAAGATGGGAAATGCTACACTTAGTTATAACGCGGGCAGCCTTGGGAAAGCGTTTAAAAATACCCGTTTTTCCATTACAGGTCAAAACCTATTTACGATAACAAAGTACACGGGCTTTGATCCTGAAATAAATATTGACAAAAGTGTCAATACCGTACCTTCATTGGGTATCGACTACCAGGCTTATCCACGAGCGAGGACCATTCTTATCGGAATAAATTTTACCTTATAAATAATAAGTATGGAATTTAAATCGAATAGCAACTAAGGCTTTATGAAAAAGAAATTTTGGGTTTTACTTCTACTGTTGATCAACGGTTGTACAAATCTGGAGGAACAATATGATGGCAATATAACCGCAGATAAAGTAAAAAAAGAGAACATTGAAAATCTAATCAATTCTCTCAATACTTCTCTGAAAGTAGCCTTTCAAAATCCTTTTGGTGATGTTATCGGCTTATCTGAAATAACTACCGATGAATTGATTTGCCCAACGCGCGGTCCAAATTGGAGTGATAATGGGATCTGGCGGCAGCTTCATCAACATAAATGGGGACCAGACCATACGCTGATAACAGGATGTTTCAATGACTTAGGCGGAATTGTGTTTGCCACTACCAATATTTTACAATTCCAACCAACTCCTGCGCAAGCGGCAAAAGTAAGATTCTATCGGGCGTGGGCCATGTATTGGATGTTGGATTTTTTTAACCAGGTTCCTTATCGAGATCCAGGTGAAAGTACATTGATTCCCGCAAGGGTAAGAAAAGGATTGGATGCCTTGAATTACATCATTGCTGAGATAAATGAAATAACAAAAGATTTACCTGATGGCCCGGCCAGTGAACCGAATAAAAATGCGGCAAAAGTTTTTTTAATGAAATGTTACCTTAATAAAGGAGTTTATACCAACCGGCAATCTCCT
>JANOVD010000437.1:0-2069 GCA_031417255.1 Chitinophagaceae bacterium | reverse complement strand
CAGCGCCCCGGGCGGAACCTGAACGAAAGCCGCCGCAAAGCCTCCCGTAGCGCGCTGGCACATCCGGCAGTGGCACAGATAGGCCTGCGCCTTGTCGGTCTCGACGCGGTAACGCACGCGCCCGCACTGGCAGCCGCCGGTATGAGTATGGGTCATGACGCCAACCTAGTCCGCGGTCTCGCCAACCTCAATCGGCGTGTTTGACTCATGCGATAGCACTAGCCAATCATGCACCGTCGCGATCGGGGGGGACGACGATGGCCGCAGTAACCGACGCCGGTGAGCTGGAACGGGCGACGTTCGCCAAGATCGCGTGGCGGCTCGTGCCGCTGCTGTTTCTCGGCTACGTCGCGGCCTTTCTCGACCGGGTCAATATCGGCTTCGCCAAACTACAGATGGCGGGCGACCTGGCGTTCAGCGATGCCATCTATGGCTTCGGGGCGGGCATTTTCTTCATCGGCTACTTCGTATTCGAGGTGCCGAGCAACCTGATCCTGAGCAAGGTCGGCGCACGGGTGTGGCTGGCGCGGATCATGGTGAGCTGGGGCATGATCTCGGCCGCGTTCGTATTCGTCGACGATGTGCGCTGGGGTGGGATTGCTACCGCATTTGGCTGCTCCGACGCTGAGTTCACTTTCTATGCACTTCGCTTCCTTCTCGGCGCGGCCGAGGCCGGCTTCTACCCCGGAGTAATCCTCTACCTGACCTTCTGGTTTCCGGCCGGTCGGCGCGCGCAAGTGGTCGCGCTGTTCATGACCGGGATAGCAGTTTCCAACGTCATCGGCTCGCCGATCTCGGGTGCAATCCTGCAGTTCATGGACGGAGCACAGGGGATGCGCGGTTGGGAATGGCTGTTCCTGCTCGAAGCGATCCCCTCGATCCTCGTCGGCCTGCTGTTCCTCGCGCTGCTTCCGGACGGACCCGGATCGGCGAAATGGCTCAGCCAGGCCGAGCAGGATCTGGTGATCGAGTGGGTCCGCCGCGACGAAGCGGACAAAAGCGGACAGGGCGGGCTGCACGGCGTCGCTGAGGTGTTTCGCGATCCGCGCGTATGGGCCTTCGCGGTCGTCTATTTCTGCGGCGTCACCTGTTTTTACGCGGTCAACTTCTGGCTGCCGACGATCGTCCAGGAGCTTGGGATCGCACCGACCGATTATCTGCGGGTGGGCATCATCAGTATGATCCCGTGGACCTTCGCGGTGGTCGCGCAGATTGCCTGGGCGCGCCATTCTGACCGGAGCGGCGAGCGCCGGTGGCACGCCGCCGTCGGACTGCTGCTGACGATCGCCGGGCTGCTCGTGCTGGCAGGTGTCGGCCGCGCGCCGATCCCTTCGATGGTCGGGCTGACGCTGGTGACGGTCGGCACGGGGTGCTGGGTGGTGACCTTCTGGTCGCTGCCGACCTCATTCCTGTCGGGCGCAGCGGCGGCAGCCGGGATTGCGTGGATTAATTCGTTCGGCAACCTCGGCGGTCATTTCGGCCCGGATCTGATCGGGCGGATCCGCACCGCCTCCGGCGGTGATAGCCAGGCCGCGTTTCTCGTGCTCGCCGCGATGGCGCTGTTGGGCGCGATCATCACCGTGCTGGCACCAACGTCCCGAAAATCCGCCCCGCAAGATGCCTAACGGCGCTCGAGGCCCTTCTGCTTCATCCGCCACACCGCGAGGTCGATCCGGTCCTGCCCGAAGAACGGCTCACCCGCGAACACCAGCGTCGGCACGCCCCAGTGACCGGCGGCTTCGAGCGCGGCCTGGTTGGCGGCGATCTCGGCGTCGAGCGCATCGGGCTCGGCCAGTGCCTCGGCATCGAGTTCGGCGAGGTCGAGCCCGGCGCGCGCCGCCGCTGCGGCGAGGTGATCGCCCTCGTTCCACCCCGCCGTCCCGCCCCAGATCAGCCGCGAGACCTCGTCGCAAAAGGCCAGCGACCCACCCCGCCGCGCCGCCGCCTGGCCGAGCCGGGTCAGCCGGTAAATGTGCGGCTGCTCGACAGCTATCGTTCGCGTCGCGATGTCCTGGACGATCGGATCGGGGCGCGGCGGTGCCAGCGGCACGCCCAGATACTGCGACAAC
>JANOVD010000436.1:0-2046 GCA_031417255.1 Chitinophagaceae bacterium | reverse complement strand
GTAACTGGTTTACATAGCGTGATTCAGTTGGATAAGTAATTACATCAACCTGGTTTACGGTATCTCTTGTAAACAACAAACCCTGTTCGTTAATTAAAAAAGTTTTCCATTGTATAAACTTTGTAATGCTGCTCCTTGCATTTTTATTGGCAAAAATAAATTTAAGCGATGGTACTATTTTTGAAAATCGTTGGCTGTTGGTAGTGCCGGTTGAATCGGTAAAATTATCGCCGGAGAAAGTTGCACCGGCAAGTGCAAGCTCAAATTTTTGCCCATTGTTTCCGGGGTACAGGCTGTAGCTCAACCTGCCAATGCCGTTAAGCTGTTTGCTTTTGGTTGCATACAATGGGGCAATTACAAACTGAAAATTATTAAGCGGCAAAGTATAATTGTGAACCAAAACGCCCAGCATCAGCTTATCATAAAAATTATAACCAATGGCAGGTGAGGCAAAAATATAATTGTGTTTATCAGTTTGTTTCAGGCTGAAAAAAGAAGCGAAGCGGATGTCTTTTTTTACCGTTGATTTTTTCAGATCTCCTTTTTTATTCAGCAAAGCGAATGTGGCATCCAGGTTTTTGCCACTCACTTCTTCCATTACTTTTTTAAAATCTTCGGGATAAGGATGTTTAAACTGCCAGCGCTGGTAATAAGCCTGCATGGCTTTATCAAATACTGCTGCGCCCATTTCATCTTCAAGTAACTTCATCCAGTCGCCGGCTTTAACATAGGCAATCACATTGTAATTGAAAATATTGAATTTTTCAGAGGGCGTTTCTATTGGCTGATCTTTTTTTATACCGGTTACTGTTTGCAATAAAGTATGCTGAATATCATCCGGCAATCTTTTATTGATAAACTGAGATTTTGTTTGAAAGATATCGATGTTTGTATTACCATATTGCTGTAATGAATAACGATTATCATAATAAGTGTTCATGCCTTCATCCATCCAGGGATGTTTGCGTTCGTTGGTTGCCAATATTGCCTGAAACCAGTTGTGGCCCACTTCATGGTTAATTACAAAGTCGAGGGTTTTTTCCGATCCGCCGGCATCAAGTATGGTGATGGTTGGATATTCCATACCGCCGCCATTGCCGCCATCAACAACACTAACCACATTGTAAGGGTATTCACCCAGCCATTTGCTTTTGGTGAGGATGGCTCTTTTGATCATGGCGATGCTGTTGCGCCACAGATCAAGGTCTTCTCTATAATAAAAAACATTTACTGTAATTATTTTTCCAGAGGGTAATTGCAGCGTATCAGTTTTGAAGGCGTAAGTTTTATCGGCAAACCATGCAAAATCTATTACGTTGTTTTGTTTATACTGAATTGTTTTTGTTTTTTTGGAAGATGGAATTTCATTTTCTTCGGCCCACTTTATTTGTAAAATATTTTTTGTTGGTTTTGGGTCTCTGCTTACCGGCTTTTTATTTTTTAACCATTGTATTTCAGTTTCGTTTTGAAGATCTCCGGTTGCAGCAACCACATAATTATCGGGTAAAGTTATCTGCACTTCATAATTTCCAAACTCTGCATAAAATTCGCCCTGGTCTAAATAGGGCATTGGGTGCCAGCCCTTCCTGTCGTACACAGCAGGTTTGGGATACCATTGCGTAATATGATATGCCTGGTCAACATGCCCGCCTCTTGAAAAATTATGTGGCAGTTTTATGTGAAAGGGTGTTTCAATTTTTGCATTTGATTTTGGTGCAAGCGGTGCAGGTAAAATAAGTTTGATGATCTCCTGGTGCTGCGGATGATCTTCTGTTTTGGCAACTTCGCCATTCACTTTAAAATCGAGGCGGTTAATATATCCACGTTTATCAGCATTACTGAAATAAAATTGGGGGCTTCCGTTTTCCAGGGTTTGATCTGTAAAAGCGGTTTTATCATTTTTAAATGCATTGGGCCACAAATGAATCCAGATGAAATAAAGCGTATCCGGAGAATTATTATAGTAATCCATCTTTACAAAACCATCCAATGTATTGTCAACGTCATTAAGGGTTACATCAATTTTGTAATTAACCTGTTGCTGCC
>JANOVD010000435.1:0-2664 GCA_031417255.1 Chitinophagaceae bacterium | reverse complement strand
CAGGTATTTAATCCTGCTACCTTTTTTACTTATCAGCATTGCAGGCTTGTTGTATCTTTTAAAAAGAAAACCTGCCCTTTATAAAAAACTTTTTTTGTACCTGAACATCTTACTCATCATTTATTGCCTGCTGGATGCCGGCTTGCTGCTGAATAAAACTCTAAGCAGTAAAAACAATGGAATAGCTCCTGTTTCATTCGACCACAAAAAAGTAACAGCCAAACCCGATGTGTACTACCTGCTGTTTGATGAATACCCCGGTTACAAAAGCCTGCAATCAGCATTTGGTTTTAAGAACGACAGCCTGTACAGTTTCCTGCAAAATAAAGGCTTTACCATATTGCCAGGTTTTTCCAATTATAACTTCACTATATTCAGCATGTCTTCTATTTTTAACATGCAATATGTTGAAGATAATTACAACCACAATCATGAACTTACCGACCAGCGTGATTTTCGCAACCGGTTTCGGGAGATAAAGCATGCAGCAGTGTTTGATATCTATAAGTCGATGGGCTACCAAATTAAAAACTATTCTGTTTTTGATATCGGCAACCAGGCCTGTATCAATGCCGGCAAGTCTTTTTTGCCCGTACACTCCCGGGTGCTTACTACTAAAATGTTACACAACAGGTTACGTAAACATATTGGCTGGTGGTTTAATGGAACCCGGCTTCAAAATGTTTTTGTAAAAAAAGAAGCCATTTACCAGGCAGATGAAACCAACAACGATATGATCAGTATGGTAAATAAAAGCATCCTGCAAAAAAGCGATAAACCAACATTCTGTTACGCCCATTTTGTTATGCCGCATTCGCCTTATTTCCGGGATAGCAGCGGCAACCTCAACCCAACTACCCAGCCAGATATCAGCCTCACCGATACCAAATACTTTTTGCCTTACTTAAAATATACCAACACAGTTATCAGTTCGCTGGTGAATAAAATTGTGCAGCAAAATCCATCGGCCATCGTGGTTGTAATGAGCGATCACGGGTTCAGGGATTACAACAACCACAAACAACTCCATTTGCCCGCTTTTGATAATATCTGTGCCGTTCGTATCCCGGGAAATAATATCCTGCCTTCCTCAGCGCCCCGCAGTACGGTTAATTTTTTCCGCTATTTATTCAACAATGGCTATAACCAGCAAATACCTTATTTAAAAGACAGCACCATCTGGATAAATTACTAAATGAACTTTTGCCGGAAAGCCGGGAAGGCGGTAAAAAATCATAAGTTTAAAATAAAACTTTACGCCTTACCGCCTTCCCGGCTATTACTACCGCTTTTCAAAATCTGCCAAAATTGCACTAATCCCCCAAATGGCATAATCATTGCCATTTTCTCCCTGAACAAAATAAAATTTACATCATGGGAAAGATAATAGGAATAGATCTTGGAACCACCAACAGTTGCGTTTCGGTAATGGAAGGCAACGAGCCGGTGGTAATAGCAAATGAAGAGGGCCGCCGTACAACCCCGTCGGTAGTGGCTTTTCTTAAAAATGGCGAGCGTAAAGTGGGCGATCCGGCCAAGCGCCAAGCCATTACCAACAGCCAAAACACCATCAGTAGTGTAAAGCGTTTTATGGGCCGCCGTTTTGATGAAGTAACCGAAGAAATAAGCCATTGGAGCTATAAAGTAGTAAAAGGTGACAATAATACGGTGCGTATTGACATAGATGGCAGGCAATATACCCCGCAGGAAATAAGTGCGATGGTACTGCAGAAAATGAAGAAAACTGCCGAAGATTACCTGGGAGCCGAAGTAACCGATGCGGTAATAACCGTTCCCGCTTATTTTAATGATGCCCAGCGCCAGGCAACCAAAGAAGCCGGCGAAATTGCAGGCCTTAATGTTCGCCGTATTGTTAACGAGCCAACAGCCGCAGCACTTGCTTACGGCCTGGACAAAGGCGGTAAAGACCATAAAATTGCCGTGTTCGATTTGGGTGGAGGAACATTTGATATTTCGGTGTTGGAGTTGGGCGATGGTGTGTTTGAAGTAAAAAGTACAAATGGTGATACACATTTAGGTGGTGATGATTTTGATAAAGTAATTATGGATTGGCTGGCCGATGAATTTAAAAAAGATGAAGCCATTGACCTGCGTAAAGACCCGATGGCACTGCAGCGTTTAAAAGAAGCATCAGAAAAAGCAAAGGTTGAGCTTTCATCAAGTACCGAAACAGAAATAAACCTGCCGTATGTTACCGCAGTTGATGGCGTACCCAAGCACCTGGTTAAAAAATTAACCCGTGCAAAATTCGAATCGCTGGCCGATAAATTATTTGAGCGATGCTTAAAGCCATGCGAAGCCGCATTAAAAGATGCCGGTATGCAAACCTCCGAAATTGAGGAAGTGATCATGGTGGGTGGCAGCAGCCGTATTCCTAAAGTACTGGAACTGGTTGAAAAATTCTTTGGTAAAAAACCAAACCGCGGTGTTAACCCTGATGAAGTTGTTGCCATTGGTGCAGCCATACAGGGTGCGGTATTAAGCGGCGATATTAAAGATGTATTGTTGCTGGATGTTACACCACTTAGTCTGGGTATTGAAACCATGGGCGGTGTAATGACGAGGTTGATAGACAGCAACACCACCATCCCAACAAAAAAATCAGAAATATTTTCTACAGCAAGCGATAACCAGCCTGGTGTG
>JANOVD010000434.1:0-12879 GCA_031417255.1 Chitinophagaceae bacterium | reverse complement strand
CAAAAATGTACCGGTAGCACCTACCGCAATAATGAACATAAAAAAAATGCGGTTAAAGGAAAATTTTAACCAATTGGTTTTTTTAATAATTGTACGAAGCAGGTGTGTGGTTAAAATACCTGATACCAGTAGTATGGTCAGGCTGATCAGATATTCCTTTTGCCCGCCTTGTTCCTTAAACCTGTCGCCAAAAACAACAAAATTAAAATACAGCAATATTAAACCCCAAACGCCCCAACCTATTACCTGGCACAACCAATATCTTATGTTTATTTTACGCATTTTGCAATATTACCACTCAATATAGTGAATATTGAGGCTGTTTTTTATTAATGGTGAAATGGTGGTTTGGGAGGTTGCCTATTGTAAGCCGTATATGACAATAGACATAATGGCCGGTATTTCTGCTATTTTTTTAAAAGTTTAAAAGCATGCGGCCTGCATCGCTGCTGTCCCAAAATGCCAATTTTCATAAAAAGAGTTTTAGTGATTAATGATTAGTTTTACAAAATCGAAAAAAAATTGTTCATGTCCAACCCCAATTTAAATAATGAATCTGAATTTTTGAATTCTGCAGACAAAGAATTTGAAAATACCATCAGGCCATCGGCAATTATTGATTTTTCGGGTCAGCCCCAGATCATCGAGAATATTGTAATTTTTATTAAAGCCGCCAAAATGCGTGGCGAAGCGCTTGATCATATCCTTTTTCATGGCCCGCCGGGATTGGGGAAAACAACTTTATCAAGGATTGTGGCTAATGAGTTGGGTGTAAACATAAGGGAAACCAGCGGCCCGGTAATTGAAAAGGCAGGCGACCTGGCTGGCTTACTTACCAATTTAGAAACCAATGATGTTTTGTTTATTGATGAAATACACCGGCTGAGTACCGTGGTGGAGGAATATTTGTATGCTGCCATGGAAGATTTCAGAATTGATATTATGATTGACAGCGGTCCCAATGCCAGAAGTGTTCAGATAAACCTGAATCCGTTTACATTAATTGGCGCAACAACCCGTAGCGGTTTATTAACGGCACCATTGCTTTCACGGTTTGGTATAAAATCACGACTGGAATATTACGATGCGGTAACGCTGAAAAATATTATTCTTCGTTCATCAAAAATACTGGGCACAAAAATTACCAGCGATGCTGCTGAAGAAATATCGGGCCGCAGCCGTGGCACGCCACGTATTGCCAATGGCCTTTTACGCAGAGTAAGGGATTTTGCACAGGTAATTGGCAACGGTGTTATCGATCTGGGCATTACCGAACATGCTTTAAAAGCATTGAATGTAGATAAGCATGGGCTTGATGAAATGGACAACCGGATACTGCATACCATTATCGAAAAATTTAAAGGAGGCCCGGTGGGTATTACAACCATTGCAACAGCAGTTGGCGAAGAAGTGGGCACACTGGAAGAAGTGTATGAACCGTTTTTAATTCAGGAAGGTTTTTTACAACGTACCGCAAGAGGCAGAGAAGCTACGGCAAAAGCTTATGAACACCTGGGCAAAAGATCGGCCTTTGGCGGCAACGATAATTTACTTTTTAGCGATACTAAATAGTTGCAGTATCCTTTAAACTTAGATATTTTATTTTAGTCCCTATATTTATCGTGAGAAATTTTCAACCTTTACAAATGAGATCAATATTTGCTGCTGCATTTATAAGCCTGGTATTTATATCGTGTAATACAGATAATTCGATCATTACACCTATTGTGACTATTCCGCCAACAACTATGTACTTTCCTCCAATTACTACCGAAGATTGGGAAACTGTTACTCCGCAAACACTGGGTTGGGATGTTACCAAACTGAATGAAGCCGTTACATACGCCGGCACAAAAAATACTTTCGGGCTTATTATTTTATACAAAGGACGCATTGTAACTGAAAATTACTGGAATGGCTGGAATAAGAACACCGTTTATTATATAGCCTCTGCCGGAAAAAGTGTTACCGCTTTTTTAGCAGGTATTGCACAGCAGGATGGACAATTGAACATCAATAATAAAACAAGCACTTACCTGGGCAACGGCTGGACATCGGCGCCGCTTGCAAAAGAAAACCTTATTACCGTAAGGCACCAGTTAACCATGACAACGGGTTTGGAATATAATGTGCCCGATGATAATTGTATAACACCGGCCTGCCTTAACTATAAAGCTGATGCAGGTTCGTTCTGGTATTATTACAATGCGCCTTACAGGCTTGTACAAAATGTTATTGCCAATGCCACCAGTACCAATTACAATACTTATACAAAGACAAAACTGGCCGATAAGATCGGGATGAAAAATTTTACCTGGTATAATTATGTTTTATGGCTCAACAGCAGGGATATGGCAAGGTTTGGTTTATTGATACAGAATAAAGGAACCTGGAATGGTACACAACTGATGACTGACCAGAATTATTTTAATGCCATGACGAATACATCGCAAAACATAAATAATTCTTATGGTTATTTGTGGTGGCTTAATGGAAAAGCTTCTTTTATGGTGCCTACATTAACTACGGTTTTTCCGGGCATGTTAAACCCGGCTGCTCCGGCCGATATGATTGCTGCTTTGGGTAAAGGCGATAAAAAGATATACGTTATTCCTTCTAAAGACCTCGTTGTGATTCGCCACGGCGATGATACCGGCGATGCGGTTTTAGGGCCTTCATCGTTTGATAATACATTTTGGGCTAAGCTGATGTTGGCGATAAAATAAAAAAAATGCCGCTTTTCAGCAGCACTAAATTTTATTTTTATAAAGATTTTTTTACTCAGTAACAACCAACCTGAATCCGTTGCCATGAATATTTACAATTTCGATGGCAGAATCTTCCCTTAAATATTTACGCAATTTGGCAATGTACACATCCATGCTGCGGCCATTGAAATAAGTATCGCTGCCCCATATTTTTTTCAGAGCAATTTCACGGCTTAGCAAATCGTTTTTATATTCACTCAGCATTTTCAGCAACTCATTTTCTTTTGGCGAAAGCGTTTGTGTTTTACCATCTATAATTAATTCCCGCAGGCGGGGATTAAAATGATACCTGCCCAGGTCATACTCTGCATTTGCTTCCTCACGGTGCAGTTCTTCATTACGCTTTAATATCGCTTTAATTTTATGTAGCAAAACTTCGCTGTCGAATGGTTTGGTAATATAATCATCGGCACCCAGTTTATAACCCTGTATGATATCGTCCTTCATGGTCTTTGCACTTAAAAAGAACAAAGGCACATCGGGGTTTACATCACGAATTTCTTCTGCCAGTGTAAAGCCGTCCATATTCGGCATCATCACATCCAGCAGGCAAAGGTCAAATTTTTCACGTTGAAATGCAGCCAGGCCAAGCTTTCCGTCTCTTTCCAGCGTTACAATATAATCATTTAGTTCAAGGTAGTTTTTCAGTACCATGCCAAGGTTTGTATCATCTTCGCATAACAGTATCTGAGGTTTTATCTGGTCCATAATTATTAAGGTTTATAAGCAAATAAAATTAAATCAATTTTTATACAGCGAATATAGTGCCTAAATTTTTGTTAAAGGTGGATTATTGCCACAGAGACACGGAAGCACTGAGACTATTTTTTGATGTATTTCTTATCGGTTAGTGTTTTCAGGAAAATTACTAAGTCATTCTTTTCTTTTTGTGTGAGTCCTAATGGGGTTTTAAGTGCATCATCAATATTAATGGAATTGGGAACAAATTGTTGCGGATTATTGTAATAGTCCATCACATCTTCCAATGTTTTAAACATGCCGTTGTGCATATAAGGAGCTGTAACTGCAATATTGCGTAAACCGGGGGTTTTAAATTTACCCAGGTCGGTTTCTTTTTTGGTGAGGTTATAAAGTCCTGCATCATTCAGGTCAGCACCATTGTACAAGCCGATATTTTTAAATTCATCGGTTGTAAAATCCTCCATGCGGTGGCAATCAAAACATTTGGCTTTATCGCCAACAAACAGTTGCCTTCCCCGTTCCTCCTGTGCCGTTAATTTTTTCAGGTTATTGCTCCAGTCGTCAAATTTACTGTCAACAGTTTCCAGGGTTTGTTCAAAAGCAGAGAAGGCAGCAGCAAGGTTATTTGTAGTTGGCTTTTGCCCGAATATTTTTTGAAAAAGCAATTTATATTCCCGGGAATCATTTAATCGTTTTACCGCTTCATCAATGGGTAATCCCATTTCATCAGGGTTTTGTATGGGCATCAAAGCCTGTTCTTCAAGCGTTGCAGCCCTGCCATCCCAAAAATAGTAAGGCCGGTTTTTCATATTCAGTACCGATGGTGTATTGCGTTTGGTAAGTTTTCCTTCAATGCCAATACTAAATGCAACTGTATCGGCAAATGCAAATTTTGGTATATGGCAGCTTGCACAGCTTACCGAAGAATCTTTAGAAAGCATTTTTTCGGAAAATAATTTTTTACCGAGGGCGGCTTTGGTTTTAATTTCAACATGTTCTTTTTCAAAAAAAGAACTTGCCACAGTAATAATAAAAACCGCCGTAAAAAAAGAAAGCCATATTTTTTTCATCGCCCAAATTTACATGCTGCAGTTGTAAAAATCTTCATGTACTTTTAATTACACGTTGTATCTTTCAAAAAATAAATTTCAATGGCAAACAAAGAAGCTTTTATACAAGCCATAAACACAGGTTATACTTTTAAAGGCGAATCGGTAAAACTGGGAGCTGCAATACTGGATGGAGAAGTTGTTGCAGAAGCCGGTATTTACCTGCCGCTGAAAACATTAAACCGTCATGGTTTAATTGCCGGTACAACCGGTACCGGTAAAACAAAAACCCTGCAGGTTATCAGCGAATTTTTAAGCGATAACAGCGTGCCTGTTTTGGTGATGGATATCAAAGGCGATTTTAGTGGCATTGCTGCCATGGGTGCCGAAAACGATAAAATAAAAGACCGCTACCAGAAACTGAATATGGAATTTAAGCCGGCCATGTTTCCTGCCGAACTGATGACCTTAACCGGGCAAAAAGGTGTACACCTGCGGGCAACAGTAAGTGAATTTGGCCCTGTGTTGCTGAGTAAGATTTTAGAACTGAATGATACGCAGGGTGGTGTGGTTGCCATGATCTTTAAATATTGCGACGATACACAATTGCCTTTGCTCGATTTGAAGGATTTTATTAAAGTATTACAATTTATTGGCGATGAAGGCAAAGCTGAGCTTGAAAAAATTTATGGAAAAATTTCAACATCATCTACCGGAACTATTTTACGTAAAGTGATTGAGCTGCAGCAACAGGGCGCCGATATTTTTTTTGGTGAAAGAAGTTTTGAAGTTGACGACCTGATGCGTATTGCAGATGACGGCAGGGGAATTATCAGCATTTTACGTGTTATAGATCTGCAGGATAAGCCAAAACTTTTTTCAACCTTCATGTTGCAAATGCTGGCTGAACTTTATGCCAGTTGCCCCGAAGAAGGCGACATGGACAAACCCAAGCTGGTAATGTTTATTGATGAGGCCCATTTAATTTTTAATGAAGCCAGTTCGGCATTATTGCAACAGATTGAAACAATTGTAAAACTTATCCGCTCAAAAGGTATTGGTATTTTCTTTTGTACACAAAACCCGATGGATATACCTGCCAGTGTTTTAGCGCAACTGGGTTTAAAAGTGCAACATGCTTTACGGGCATTTACTGCTGCCGACAGGAAAGTGATAAAACAAACCGCAGAGAATTATCCCGAAACAGCATTTTATAAAACCGAAGACCTGATTACCCAAATGGGCATTGGCGAAGCATTGATTACGATGCTTAACGAAAAAGGAATTCCCACTCCGCTGGCACATACCATGCTTTGTGCGCCACGCAGCCGTATGGATATTTTAACTGAAGATGAGATTGATGCCATTAATGCCCGATCGAGAATGGTTGCCAAATACAACAAGGCCATTGACAGCGAAAGCGCTTATGAAATACTAACTGCAAAATTGCAGGAAGCCGCAGAAAAATCGGCCCGGGAAGAAACAACAACTACCACAAAAAAATCTGAAAAAGAACAACCTTCAACCCTGGAAAAAGTGGCGAATAATACCATTGTAAAAAGTATGGCCCGTACTGCAGGTAATACCATTGTGCGTTCTTTACTGGGCGCTTTGGGGTTGGGGGGCAGGAGCAGGAGTTCGAAAAGTAAGGGTTGGTTTAGTTAAAATAACCATCATTTATGAAAAAGTATACAATCCTTATAAGCCTGTTTTTAATTTTGCTGAGCTGTAAAAGCTCTCATGTTATCACCTACAACAAGCAAATGAAGGAATCATTCATATATGATTTCAAAATAACCTACTTTAAAAAACTGCTGCTTGCAGGATATAACAATTCTGATGCCGCTACATCCTTAGTCCGGGGAGATCAAAGTGGTTTTGGAGAAATCATATTATCACCTGATGATTACAGTTTACTAGATAGTATTGTAAGAGTTGATAATGAGGTTATGATCAAAGATTCGTTAAACGGTAATAGGCGGGCAGAAGGAACCCGTGGTAAAAGGGTATTAAGATTTGCCTTGAATAAATATGAAAGTAAGTGGCTTGATAGTTTGGCGAAAGCCAGAAGTAAAATATTTATGAAAAGCTTTAAAGCAGATTAGAAATTATAACATAAATAATTGATTATTAGTGATTTGGAAATATCTAGAAGACGGCTTTAGGTTTTGGAAAAGACAAATTTTTTAAAATACTTTATAAAAATGTTGCATAATAGTGAAAACCCCGTTATCTTCGTTTCGGTTTTTCATAGGATATTGGATTTTAAAGCGGGACTAGATTTCTATCTTGGTCCCTTTTTTTATTTATATACCCGCTGATTTCTTTATAAAAGCTATTTTTCCGTCCTTATCTGCCTGAATTTTATTTTCTGCCAGGAGATATTCAATCACCTTCCATATTTTTTCATTTTTGATCCCTTTCAGGTTAACCAGTATTTCATCTGTTGAGCGGGGTTCATCATTTGTAATTTCCATTATCCTGTTGCTGATATTGTTAAAATCTTCTGTTGAGATATAGATGACTTTTTCGTTGATGCAGTTATCACAAATACCGCATGCATTTATTTTTACATCGGTAAAATAATTGGCAATATGCTGACTGCGGCAACCGGTTGGTTTTTTTATATAACCGATCATTGCAGTTGCACGTTCTTCAAAATTTTGTTTGCGCTTAAGATAATTATCTGTGTTGATCATGTAATTATCATTGTACATCCTGTTTTGTAATAGTGTGATTTGCGGTTTGTCTTTTTGTGCCGAATAACTGATGATCCCATGATCATTCAATTTTTTCAGATCTTTTTTTAATACTTCAATATCTACCTGGATAAATTTTGAGAGTTTGCTTTCGTAAACAATTGCCCGATAATCAAAAATGCCTTCATAGCTGCGTAACAATCCTTTTAGTAAAGGTTCCAGTGCCGGGTATTGTTTTTCAAAATCTGTAAGTTCTACACGGTTTGTTGTAAACACAACTGTTGATGGTTTAAAAAAAACTTCATTAAAGCTGATAATATCTTCCTGCTCCAAAGCCTTAATGGCATAAGTAGCAGTAAGAATATTTAATTTAAAAGCAGTTGAAAAAACGGCTATGTCAAAATCATAACTCATTCCTTCGCCCGAACCTGCCGGAATCTGTAAATGGTTCATCATCGCAATATAAACCTCCTTTATTTCTTCTTCATTCGGAAAACGAATGGCTGATTGTTCCTGCAGATTTTGAATTTCTTTATTGTTGTATAGTAAAACTGCATAAGCTCTTTTTCCATCCCGGCCTGCCCGTCCGGCTTCCTGGTAATAATTTTCAAGGCAGTCGGGTATATCATAATGCACTACAACTCTTACATCCGGTTTATCAATACCCATTCCAAATGCATTGGTACTTACAATTATACGGGTTTTATTACTGATCCAGTTTTCCTGTTTTTTATTTCGTTCTTCATTATTTAACCCGGCATGATAATGATCGGCATTGATATTGTTCAACCTGAGCAAATCGGAAATCTCTCTTGTATGTTTCCGGCTTTTGCAATATACAATTGCAGTGCCCGGCACATTTTTTAATATTTCGATTAACTTATTTTGTTTGGAGGCAACATTAAAAACAGAATAGGAAAGATTGAGGCGCTCGAAAGATTGGTGAAATATTTGCCATGAGCCCCCCCCGCCCCCTAAAGGGGGAGCTTGGGAGTCCAATGGTGTCAGCTTATTACAAATATCATCCTGTACAATTTTAGTAGCCGATGCCGTAAGTGCTAAAACCGGTATGTTTGGTAATAATTCTCTCAGCCCTGCAATTCTCAGGTAAGGTGGCCTGAAATCATATCCCCATTGCGAAATACAATGTGCTTCATCCACAGCCAGCAGATTAATATTCATCGCCGGCAAAAATTCTAAAAACAAATTTGTTTCTAAACGCTCAGGAGAAACATAGAGGAATTTATAATTACCATAAGCAGCATTCTGCAATGTTTTTTTTATTTCCAAAAAACTCATGCCCGAGTAAATGGCTAATGCAGGAATACCTTTTTGTTTTAAATTTTCTACCTGGTCTTTCATTAAAGCGATAAGGGGGCTTATCACCAAACACAAACCATCTTTTGCCAAGGCAGGCACCTGGAAACATAAAGATTTCCCTCCGCCGGTTGGAAGCAAGGCCAGTGTATCCTTTCCATCCAGTACTGCATTAATGATATCTTCCTGCAGCGGACGAAAACTGTCATAGCCCCAATATTCCTTTAAAATTTCATGAATGTTCACCGGCATTAATTGTGGCTTGAAATTAAACCACTTTTTTATAATTGAGCCAGATAGAATTTATCGCCAGCACCACATCGCTGAAACCCATGGCCAGTGCGGCAAAGCCGGGTTGTAATAAACCAACCGCTGCAATGGGTATGGCAACAATATTGTAAATAAAAGCCCAGAAAAGATTTCCTTTAATGGTAATGAAAGTATGTTTGCCCAAACCCAGAGCCAGTGGCAGATGTTGAATGCCATTATTCATTAAAACAACCTGTGCAGTTTGTACAGCCAATTGTGTAGCATCACTCATAGAAATACCGATGGTTGCCTTTGCCAGTGCCGGGGCATCATTAATGCCATCGCCAACCATGGCAACCGGGCTTTCATTATTCAGTTGTTCAATGATAATTAATTTTTCTTCAGGTGTTTTTTCAGCATACAACTTATCAATACCTAAAGTGGTTGCAATTTTTTTGGTTCTTTCCAAACTGTCGCCGCTTAATAAAACGGTTTGTATGTTTTTTGAATGAAGATAACTGATCACTGCTGCGGCTTCTGTTCTTATTTCATCTTCCATATCAAACCAGCCAACCAGTTTATCATTTTGTAATAAATAAGCAGTATGAGAACTGTCTTCTGTTTGAGAAGAAGCGATTTTATAAGAACCTAATTGATAAATATTTCCTGCTGCATCTTCTGCTTTCATTCCCAATCCCTTTATCTCTTCAATTTTTTTCCATTGAATTACATTTTTTGTTTTCCAACCGGTGGTTATTGCTTTTGCTATGGGATGATTGGAATATTTTTCGATTGAAAAAACAATTTGTTTAAATAATGTTTCATCAATACTGCTTTGCCATTTACTTATTGTCATTTGTCCCTTTGTGAGGGTTCCGGTTTTATCAAAGACAACAGTTCTGATACTTTTAAATAATTCAAGGCTTTTTGCATTGCGGAAAAGGATACCGTTTTTAGCTGCACGGCCCAGCCCAACTGCAATGGCGGCAGGCGTTGCAAGGCCCATGGCACAGGGGCAACTGATAACCAATACTGCAATACTTCTCATTAAAGAATTAGTGCCACTTATATCAAAAGCAAAATAATTTATTAAAAAAGTAAGTACTGCAATGCCTAAAACAACCGGTACAAACACTGCACTGATCTTATCTGCCAATTGCTGAATGGGAGGCTTTTCGCCCTGTGCCTGTTTTACAAGCGTTAAGATATTACTGAGTACGGTATCTTTTCCAACAGCAGTTACATGTGCTTTAACCGTGCCATTGGTTACCAGGCTTCCGCCAATCAATGCATCTTTTTTTATTTTGTGTAAGGGTTTACTTTCACCGGTTAACAAAGATTCATTT
Organism: Chitinophagaceae bacterium; assembly: GCA_031417255.1. Classification (GTDB taxonomy): domain Bacteria; phylum Bacteroidota; class Bacteroidia; order Chitinophagales; family Chitinophagaceae; genus Ferruginibacter. Next base: position 2,749 of record JANOVD010000434.1, on the reverse strand, counting down.
ACATGAGCATCGCCCCATAAAATTTTACAATCCATGGGTACCTGTTCGCCGGTTTTTATTAAAATGAGGTCTCCAACATGCAATGTTGTATTTTCAACAGCAAAAATTAATTCTTTATGTTCATCATCAAAAGCAATCATATTGGCCATTACTTTTTGCTGGGCCGCCAGTTTATTTAATTCCTTTTGTGTGCCGGCTACAGCTTTATGTTCTATCCATTCGCCCAAAAAAACCAGGGTGATGATGGTGGCGGTAGTTTCATAAAAAATAAAATCCATACCCAGGTTGCCGATGCTGCCGATCAGGCTGTACACAAAAGCTGCAGTGGCGCCAATGGCAATCAAAACATTCATATTGGGAATACCACGACGTAAACTTTTAACAGCACTTACACCAAAATAACCCATGCCAACCATGTAAACCGGAATACAAAGAGCCAACTGAATCCATGGGTTCATTAAAAAGTGTAAATGCCATGGCAGCATGTGCAGCATTAAAATCAATGTAAACGGCAGGCAAAAGAGGAAGCGTTGCAGATGATTGGAGAAGAACTTTTGTTGTTCGTTGTTCGTTGTTTTTTGTTCGTTGACAACCTTGTAACCTAAGTCAGCTATTCCTTTAGTAAGTTCTTCTTTTGACTTGTTTCCATTCAGTTCAAAGCTTACTTCACCGCCAATAAAATTTACTTTTACATCTTTCAACCCTTCTTTTTTCAGGTAGCGGTTGATGGTTAATGCACAGTTGGTGCAGGTCATGCCCTCTACTTTCCAGTCAACTTTTTCCATAATGCAAAATTATTCTTTGAACTTGTGACTCAATTACTAATGAAGGAAAATATCTTTGCAACATGGAGGTAAATTTTGCACTTGAACAGATAAAAGAAGCGGCAGACAAAATTTTGGCAGATACGGCCAACTATAAAGTATTTGCTTTTCACGGAGAGATGGGTGCAGGTAAAACCACGCTTATACATGCATTGTGCGAAGCGATGGGGGTAAAAGATGTTATTACAAGCCCTACATTTTCTATCATCAACCAATATAAAACAAATGATGGGCAAACTGTTTATCATATGGATCTGTACCGAATTAAGGATGAAAATGAAGCCATTAATGCCGGTATTGAAGACTGCCTGTACTCGGGTAATATTTGTTTTGTTGAATGGCCGGAGAAAGCGCCGGGTATTTTTCCTGACAATACATTGCATATCAAAATAACTTCTGTTGATGATAATACCAGAAAGCTGAAATTTAATTTGTAAATTGTAGCCTTACAATCTTACTGTTTATGGCTTCATCAAAACCTTTTGTATCTTCTTCATTTACTTACGAAACGCTGGAAGAAACCCTGGATATAAAACCTAAAGGTGCAGAATTACTGATAGGGATTCCCAAAGAAACTTCTTTTAGTGAAAACAGGATTGCACTTACACCGGATGCAGTTGGTGTAATGATTGCCAACGGGCACAGGGTTGTGGTGGAAACCGGTGCCGGTGACGGAGCCAGTTATACAGATAAAGATTACAGTGATGCAGGAGCAAAAATAGCCTATGATAAAAAAGAAGTTTTTGAATGTGATATACTGGTAAAAAGTGCACCGGTTAGTGAAAGTGAATGTGAACTGTTGAAACCATGTCAATACATTATATCACCAATTCACCTGGCGGTGATGAAACGTGAGATATTGCAGAAGATGATGGACAAAAAAATTACTGCACTGAGTTTTGAAAATTTAAAAGATGATACCGGGCATAACCCCATTGTACGCAGCATGAGTGAGATTGCAGGCAGTGCGGTGATGCTGATTGCCGGGCAGTATTTAAGCAAGACAAATAATGGCAAAGGTGTTTTGGTAGGAGGCATCAGCGGCATACCACCTACAAAAGTTATAATAATTGGCGCAGGCATTGTTGGTGAGTATGCAGCCCGTACAGCTTTGGCCATGGGTGCCAGTGTAAAAATCTTTGATAACAGCATTTACCGTTTAAAACGTTTACAGAATAATATCGGCGTAAGGTTATGGACCTCGGTACTTGAACCTAAAATATTAGCCAAACAATTAAAAACCTGTGATGTGGCCGTGGGCGCATTGAGCGGTGCAGCGGGCAGAACACCGGTTGTGGTTACAGAAGAAACCGTAAGCAGCATGAGGCCGGGAAGTGTTATTGTTGATGTAAGTATTGACCATGGAGGCTGTTTTGAAACCAGTGTAGTTACATCGCATGAAAAACCGGTGTTTATAAAATATGATGTGATACATTATTGTGTACCCAATATTCCCAGCGGCTTTGCCCGTACAGCCTCGCAGGCTATAAGCAATGTATTGATGCCGCTGATGCTTGAAACCGGAGAGGATGGCGGCATTGACAATATTGTTTGGCATAAGATAAATATCCGCAGCGGTATTTATTTATTTAAAGGAAGCCTTACCAATTTTTATTTGAGCGAAAGGTTTGATCTGAAGTTTACTGATCTGAATTTGCTGATAGCGAGTAAAAGATAAATTTTTTAGAAACAATGCCGCCATCTTAGTATGGCGTTACTACAAAGCCTTCTTTTCTTAGTAAATTAACCAAACCATTATTTCCAGCTAAATGTAAATAGCCTACTGCAAAAAAACAGCTTTCTTTTTTTATTGCAAGTGTAATTTTTGGCAACCAATTTAAGTTTCTTTTATCCAGCATGTCAGTTGTCCGTTGCACATTAAATTTAAGCTGACTGAAGTAAAAATTATTAATGTTGCGTGTTTG
>JANOVD010000433.1:0-1524 GCA_031417255.1 Chitinophagaceae bacterium | reverse complement strand
CGTAGATGTTGCCGCCCGTTCCGCGGACCTCGCCGCCCTCGGTGAGCAGAATCGCGTGTCCGGTGTGACTCCGGATGTCGCGCACATTTGTCGCGACGCGGACGAAACTGTCGGTGCTGTCGAGCCGGCCGTCGCCGTACTGACCCCGATGCGCGTTGCCCTTGGCGAAAAGTTCGCCGTTGGCGGTGACGTAGTAATTCGTCCCGTCGCCCACGGAGGCGGCGCGAACGTCCGCCGCAATGCGCGTGATCTCGTGACGGGGCCGGCCGGGCCAAAGGCTGCCCGCCCGGTCGAGGCTCCACAGGCTGCCGTCGACCTTGATCGCCAGGACGCCCGAGTTGCCTGCGGCAAAATAGCGGACGCCATCGAGCAGCAATTCCGCGGCGTGGAAATCCTCCCGCCAGCCGTGCAGGCGGCCATCCCGCGAGAGCGCATAGCTGTCGTTCCTGCCCACGCCGACCTGAACGACGTTGCGCATCGACTTCCGGGGCGTCTCGTCCCCCGACCACTCGTACGCGTCGCCGCCGCAGATGGCCAGTTGCCGGTCATAGTAGGAAGCGAGAAGGGGCGTGGAACTGTCCGCGAGAGCCGCACCGGGCGCGATCGCCACCAGCACGAGGCCGAACAGCATCCGGATCACAAGGCCGGGGGCTACAGCGCGATACACGGGCGTGTCGCCATGATGCGGAATGCCGGATTTCGGACATGCGCCCGGCGCGCAGCCAGGGATCAGTCCGTCCGCGGCGGCTCGTCGATCCACGCGTTCAGCAGCGTGTAAGCCACCGCCAGCACCACGGGGCCGACGAAGATGCCGAGCAGGCCGAGCGAGAGGAGGCCGCCGATCACGCCGGCGAAGATCAGCAGCAGCGGCAGATCGGCGCCTTGCCTGATCAGGAACGGGCGCAGAACATTGTCGAGCGTACCCACGAACAGCGTCCACACGGCGAGCAGCGTGCCCCACAGATTGTCGCCGGACCAGAACATCCAGATCGTCGCGGGAATGAGCACGAGCGTCGGCCCGATCTGGGCGAGGCACAGAAGCAGCATGATGGCGGTCAGCACGCCGGCGAAGGGAACGCCGGCTACCGCGAGGCCGAGCCCGCCCAGCAGTGATTGCACCAGCGCGGTGACCACGACGCCAAGCGCCACGCCGCGTATCGCCCGCGAGGCGAGCAGAACGGCGTCCTCGCCGCGCGGACCACCCAGCCGGTTGCCGAATCTCCGCACGCCTCGCGCCGCCGTTTCGCCTCCGGAATACATCACCGCGGCGATGATGATCGTCAGCAGGAACTGGATGACCAGGGCTCCTACGCCGCCGGCTTCGGCGGCAAGCCATCTGAGGCTTTGTCCGACGTAGGGTCCGAGCTTCAGCGCCAGGGCCTCCGGTGATTCCGCGGCATATTCTCTCCACGTCGTGGCGATCTTCGTCCCCACCAGGGGAATCTGCTCGACCCATGCCGGCGGGAGCGGCAACGTAATGTCCTTCAGCGCCTTCGCCCATCGGGTCACTTCGTCCGAATACTC
>JANOVD010000432.1:0-2289 GCA_031417255.1 Chitinophagaceae bacterium | reverse complement strand
ACATAAAACGGTTTACCAGGGAACTTCAGTGGCTGGCGGATTGGCCATTTGTAAAGTAACCCGTATAGGCAGTGCAACCAAACTTGGCAAAATAGGAAAAAGCCTGCAGTCCATCAAAGAAGAAAAAACACCGCTGCAAATGCAGATCAGCAATTTTGTAAAGAAGATGGCTGTTTTGGGAATTATTGTTTTTTTAATTGTTTGGGTTATCAATTATTTCCAGTCGAAGGATCTGTTCGACAGCCTGTTAAAATCGCTTACACTGGCCATGAGTATTTTGCCTGAGGAAATACCCGTTGCATTCACCACTTTTATGGCATTGGGTGCCTGGCGTTTAATGAAACTGGGCATCATAGTAAAACAAACCAAAACAGTTGAATCGCTTGGCAGTGCCACCGTTATTTGTATAGATAAAACGGGAACCATTACCGAAAATAAAATGGCGCTGGTAAAAATATTTACTTTAGATACCAAAAAAATGATGGATGCAGAAGCTGAGTTGGATGCTGCAGAAAAAGAATTGGTACGCACAGCGATGTGGGCAAGTGAACCAATACCGTTCGATCCTATGGAAGCGGCCCTGCATAATAAATATGCTGCATTGTTTGGCACAGATGAAAGGCCGGGATATAAAATGATTCATGAATATCCGCTTGATGGGAGGCCACCGATGATGACACATCTCTTTGAGAATGAAAAAGGAAACCGCATCATAGCTGCCAAAGGTGCACCGGAAGCTATCATCAGCGTATCGGCATTATCTGCCGAAGAAAAAAAAATGGTTGAAAATGCTTTGGAAGAAATGACAGCAAACGGTTACCGGGTATTGGCAGTTGCGGAAACTAAGTTTGATGGAAATGGTTTTCCGAAAACGCAACAGGAGTTTAAATTTCATTTTAAAGGATTGGTGGCCTTTTACGATCCTCCCAAGAAAAACATGTCGTCGGTATTGGAAGCTTTTGACAAAGCTGGTATTACCGTAAAAATAATTACCGGCGATAACAAGGCCACCACACAAACCATTGCTGCGCAGGTTAATTTTAAAGGTGTAGATAAAAACCTGGAAGGCGATGCTGTAAATGCCATGTCGGACGCTGAACTTGGCCAGGCTGTAAAAGAAGTAAACATTTTTACCCGCATGTTTCCTGAGGCAAAGCTGCGTGTGATAGAAGCTTTAAAAGCCAATGATGAAATTGTGGCTATGACAGGTGATGGAGTGAATGATGGGCCTGCATTAAAATCGGCACATATAGGAATTGCGATGGGTAAAAAAGGAACCGAAATTGCCAAAGATGCCTCCTTCATTATATTAACCGATGATGATCTTGCAAAGATGGTTGATGCAGTTGCCATGGGCCGGCGCATTTACAGCAATCTTAAAAAAGCAATACAGTACATCATCTCCATTCATATTCCCATTATCTTAACCGTGTTTGTTCCGCTGGCATTTGGGTGGATGTATCCCAATATTTTTACACCGGTGCATGTTATTTTCCTGGAACTGATCATGGGGCCAACCTGTTCTATCATTTACGAAAACGAACCCATCGAGAAAAACAGCATGCTGCAAAAGCCGAGGCCTTTCAGTAGTACTTTTTTTAATGCACGTGAATTAACAACCAGCATCATTCAGGGGCTTGTAATTACGCTGGGTACACTGGCTGTGTATCAATATGCGGCGCAGCAGGGTGGTAATGAAAATACAACCAGGTCAATGGTTTTTTTAACGCTTATTGCCGCTAATATATTCCTTACATTGGTTAACCGTTCTTTCTATTATTCTGTTATAACAACCAGCGGGTATAAAAATAATCTTGTTCCAATAATTATTATGGTAACAACTGTGTTGATGGCCTTGCTGTTGTTTGTAAAGCCTTTAAGTAACCTTTTTAAATTTGAAAGGCTGAATCCTGAACAATTGGGAGTAAGTATTGCAACCGGTTTTGTATCGGTTATCTGGTATGAAGCTGTAAAGTTTTTGAAAAGGCGGCGGGCCGGTTAAGCGGCCATTTGTTCTGCAATTTCATCCATCTGAATACCGCTATGGCTCTCATCGTAAACACATTCCGTGTTTTTAATTAAAAGTATCTGAGGCGATTCGTGGGCAACTGCAAAATCTTCAGCAACCTGGTTAGAGATTGACCGGTGTTTTAGCAGATCAAGAAAGTAAAAATCTCCCGATTCAGGCTGTTCATTTCTTTCCAACCGGCTTTTAGCCATACTGCTGATTGAACAACGGGTACTGTGTTTAAAAATTACCTGGGGCCGGGTTTTAGACAACTCTTTTAT
>JANOVD010000431.1:0-3187 GCA_031417255.1 Chitinophagaceae bacterium | reverse complement strand
AGCTAACAGCTAATAGCTAACAGCTTTATTACTTCACTTTCTCAACTACTTCCACCAGTCTCCAGCGTTTCGTTTTACTTAAAGGGCGGCTCTCCATGATCTTTACCGTATCACCAATGCTGCACTCATTCTTTTCATCATGAGCGTGAAACTTGGTAGATTTTTTTACGAACTTTCCATAAAGCGGATGCTTTACTTTACGCTCTACACTTACGGTTATGGTTTTGTCCATTCTGTTGCTGGATACCACGCCTAATTTTGTTTTTCTTAAATTTCTTTCTACTGTTGTTGTAGCTTCTGACATTTTATATTGTTTTTTGTTTTCGGTTTTTTGTTTCAGGTTATCAGTTTTTCAACTTTACACCCTAAACTCAAAACTTTAAACTTTTTCTGATTGTACTTTTTTTAATGCCGTTTTTAACCTGGCGATATCTCTTCTTAAAGAGCGTATGCTTTGCGGATTCTCCAGCGGAGAAATGGCATGCGCAAATGAAAGCTTCTTCATACGCAATTCATCTTCAGTGATCTTTGCTTTCAGATCCTGCTCATTTAATCCTTTCAGGCTATTTAAAAAATCAACTTTCTTTAACATTGTTTATTAATTTGCAAATTTGCTAATGTGCCAATGTGCCAATTACACGTTTAACACTTTTCTTTATTTTAAGGCCCGATGGCTGAATTTGCATATTTGCATATCGGCACATGGGCATATTTTCTTACGCTTTATAATCATGACGAACCACAAACTTTGTTTGTATTGGCAACTTTTGTGCAGCCAACGCAAATGCTTCTTTAGCCACCTGCATAGGAACACCATCACACTCAAACAAAATTCTTCCAGGTTGAACAACAGCAGCCCATCCTTCTGGGTTACCTTTACCTTTACCCATCCTTACTTCGGCTGGCTTTGCAGTAATAGGCTTGTCAGGAAAAATTCTGATCCACACATTTCCTTCACGCTTCATGTGACGGGTTAATGCCTGACGGGCACTTTCAATTTGACGGCTGCTCATCCAAACCTCATCCAGTGCTTTTAATCCAAAGGACCCAAATGCAAGTGTTGCCCCACGCTTGGTGTTTCCCTTCATCATTCCCCTTTGCGCCTTTCTGTGTTTACTTCTTTTTGGTGATAACATTTTTTTTAGCTTTTAGCTATCAGCTTTTAGCCTTTAGCTTGTTCTCATTATATTTTACATTGTGTGCTAATAGCTAACAGCTAATAGCTAACGGCTTTCTAATTATCTTCTTCCGCCGCCGCCGCCGCGGTTTCCACCGCCACCACCACGATTTCCTCCGCCACCACCGCCTCTGCGGTCATCTCTTCTGTCATCCCTCCTGTCAAATCCGCCTTGTCTTTCGCCGCCTAATTCTTTTCCACCACCGGCAACAACATTTGGATTCAGATCACGCTTTCCTAAAACCTCACCTTTACAAATCCAAACCTTGATACCTATTTTACCGTAAACGGTTAAAGCAAAAACATTGGCGTAATCAATATCCATACGTAAAGTATGTAATGGTGTACGTCCCTGTTTTATCTCTTCGCTACGTGCAATCTCTGCACCACCCAAACGGCCACCAACTTTTACTTTTATTCCTTCGGCACCCATACGCAATGCTGAAGCTATTGACATTTTAATTGCTCTTTTGTAGTTGATACGGTTTTCCAACTGGCGGGCAATGGTATCGGCTACAATATTTGCATCCAGCTCCGGACGGCGAATTTCCAAAATGTTGATCTGCACATCATCTTTACCACATAATTTCTTCAACTCTTCTTTAATTCTGTCAACTTCTCCACCGCCTTTACCAATGATGATACCTGGCTTTGAAGTGTGAATGGTAACGATCAGTTTATTAAGCGTACGCTCAATAACGATCTTGGAGATACCACCCTTGTTGATACGGGCATTCAGGTAATTTCTGATCTTGTTATCTTCGATCAACTTTTTAGGATATTCCGTTTTGCTGGCAAACCAGTTGCTGTCCCATCCACGGATGATTCCTAACCTTAAGCCTATCGGATTTGTTTTTTGACCCATTTTCTGTTGTAATTATTTAATTATTTTGTACCAGATTCTTTTTTAGTTCTTGTTTTCTTTGGTGCAAATGCTACCGGCTCTTCTACTACATTCACTGTTTCATTCACGGCAACTTTTACAGGTTTTGCATGTTTAGCAGCATCACCTTTAATATCAACTATTACAGTTACGTGGTTACTACGTTTGCGAACCCTGTATCCACGGCCCTGCGGCGCAGGACGCATACGTTTGATAACCCTTGCAGCATCTACCATTATTGTTTTAACTACCAATGCACTTTCATCGCCTGCTTCGTTTTTCTGTTTCCAGTTATTGATAGCCGATAATACCAGCTTACGTAAAGGAACTGCCGGGTGTTTGGGATTGTGTTCCAAAACGGCCAATGCCTTTTCAACCTCCATACCACGTATCAGATCAACCAGCAAACGCATTTTGCGTGGTGATGTGGGGTAATTGTTCAATTTTGCTACTGCTTCCATATTTATAAGTTAGGAGTTAGGAGTTATAAGTTATGAGTTGAAAAACTGCAAACTTTAAACTGCAAACTGTTTATATTATTTTTTTACTTGAGTGACCTCTAAAATTTCTTGTTGGTGCAAATTCACCTAACTTATGCCCTACCATAAATTCTGTTACATAAACCGGAATAAATTTATTTCCGTTATGAACAGCAAATGTGTGTCCTACAAAATCAGGTGTTATCGTTGACCGGCGGCTCCAGGTTTTGATGACACCTTTTTTATTTTTCCCTTCATAAGGGATATAAGCCGTGCCAAAGATATAGTCCCAAACAGATAAGGTTAAGCCGAAATTAACGCCATACCGATTCGGAATATGCTCGGCATGATGCCATAAGTGCATTTGGGGATTGTTGAAAATGTATTTTAAAAAACCCAAAGGCACACGGATATTGGCATGGTTAAAATGCCCCCAACTTATCGTGAATAAATTGACAAGCAGAAAATCTTGAATCCCAAAGCCTATCATACTGAGGGGAATGAATTCAAGCGTTCGATAGAAAATGTTTTCCATCCAATGAAAACGGAGATGTGCCGCAAAACCCATTTCTTCAACACTGTGATGCACTTTATGGAATTGCCACATCCAATCGAAGCGGTGTAAAAGGCGGTGAATATTCCATTGAA
>JANOVD010000430.1:0-10586 GCA_031417255.1 Chitinophagaceae bacterium | reverse complement strand
CATCGGCAGAATTTACTGAAGCAGCAAGCGTTTCAACTTCTTCAGATTTTTTTATGATCCCCAAGCCATCTCTTAACCATTGTACCACGGCGCCGGCAATAAAAACACTTCCTTCCAAAGCATAATGGGTAATGCCATTTACTTTCCAGGCAACGGTGGTTAATAAATTATTGTTGGAGATGACAGGTTGCTCCCCGGTATTCATCAGCATAAAACAACCGGTGCCATAGGTATTTTTTACCATGCCGGGTTGTGTACACATTTGCCCGAACAGTGCCGACTGCTGATCGTCTGCAATGCCTGCAATAGGGATATTATGCGATGTTAAAATATTTTGAGTAGTACCATATACTTCGCTGCTGCTGCGTATTTGCGGCAGCATGTTACCGGGGATGTCAAAAATTTTCTCCAGCTCGCCATCCCATTGCAGCGTATGTATATTACACAACATGGTACGTGATGCATTGGATACATCGGTTACGTGAATTTGTCCCTTGGTTAAATTCCAAACCAGCCAAGTGTCTATCGTACCAAAACACAATTCACCTTTTTCTGCTTTTGTTCTTGCGCCCTCTACGTTATCTAAAATCCACTTTACTTTACTGGCCGAAAAATAAGCGTCAACGATCAATCCTGTTTTTTGCTGAATCATTTTATCCAATCCCTTTGCACGCAGTTCATCGCAAAAAGCAGCCGTTCTTCTGTCCTGCCAAACAATGGCATTGTAAATGGGTTTACCGGTTGCCCGTTCCCAAACCACAGTTGTTTCCCGCTGATTAGTGATCCCGATCGCTGCAATATTTTCCGGAGATAAACCGGCTTTGGTAATCGCTTCTGCTGCCACCCCCAATTGTGTGCTCCATATTTCATTGGCATCATGCTCAACCCAACCCGGTTGCGGAAATATTTGCGTAAATTCTTTTTGTGCAGTGCATACAATACTTCCCTTCTCATCAAAAATAATTGCACGGGAGCTGGTGGTGCCCTGATCGAGTGCCAAAATATATTGAGCCATGATTGAAATTTGTTTTGAAGTTAACTGAAAAAAAGAAATTTAAATTAAAGATGAATTACAACAATAAAAAAAAACTGCAGGAATATACCTGCAGCTTTTAATAAATAAAATGTAAAACCTATCCTCTTCTTCCTCTTTTTTTAACGGTAGTTTTTACTCTTGTATTTCCTCTTGGGCCGGTTACTTTGGTACGTGTAACTTTATAATTATTACGGGCACCTACTGTTCTTGTTCTTACAGTAACCGAGGCAACCCGGTGCGGTGTATAAATACGATGAGCCGCTACAACCCTGTGTGTGCGTACAACAGCAAAATGACGGTGATAATGCATGCGCCTTGGATGAAATACATGCCAGCTCAACGGGCGCCATGGCCTCCACCAACCCGGGTAATGACGCCACCTCCATGGAGACACCCAGGGAACATAAGCCGGGCGATGAACAAAGCGTACAGATGGCCAGAAAAAAACATTTACAACAATACGGTTGGTTTCAAAAAAATCGGCACCTGGCCCGTTTCCCGAACCACTGTTATTATCCATTTCTTCATCTCCTTCATCCGATGCTTCAACAATTACCTGTTCTCCAAAAATTTCTTCATCGCCAATAATTTGAAGCACTGCAGTTGTATCGCCTGTTTTCTCCAGCTCAATAACCGCAATATCCTGGTTTTCGGTTTCTGAAACTGCAACCTGTAAAACAAAAGCATGAACATTGTTGCCGGCTTTGTCAATTACTTTAATGTAATCAATCTCTCCATCTCCGTTCAGGTCAAGATTATTTACATTTTTGTCCTGCATGTTAATTAGTTTTTCAAACTCTTCAATGGAAGATGCCTGTTTAAACATTTCCAATGCGCCCTGCAGGCTGAAATTGTCACCGGGCATTCCTGTTGAATCCTGTTGTGCTTTGGCACTGATGGTTGTGGCTGCAAAACATACCATGATGAGCAGCAGTCGTTTTAAATTTTGCATAATTATAATTTTTGTTTGTGTAAGACTTTTTTAATTCAGGAAGGTTTATTTCATTGCATTTTAATTTTGATCAATATCAGAACCAAAAATATCAATACAGTTTTATTTTATCATCACCCCAATGGGTTATACAAATAAAATAACCATTAATCAACGCGGCATTAATCTACAGAAAAAATATCGCTCTTTTAAAAAGAAAATGTATTTTTGCAACATTGTAGCAAAAATTATACTTTGTTTAAAAACCAGATCATACAAAAAATTGTAGCTGCGGCCCTGCTGATAGTATTTGCATTCAGCATAACGCCTGCTATTGTTTTTCACAACTGGCTGGCTGACCACACCGATGCTTTAAAAAAAACTACAGCTACAAACCATGAGCAAGTTGGTAAGCAAACCTTTAATTGTAATTGCGATCATATTGTAGCCCAATCACCTTTTACAGATCCTTATAAAGAAATCATCACTCCGGTTGAAAATCTTTTTTCATCAGTTGAGGTAGGTAAACCTGTTCATTTTACAACTGCACTACACATCTTTTATTCCCTTCGTGGGCCACCGGCCGTTTAGTATTTATTCTAAAACTCAGGTAGTATCTTTTCTATTTTTAAAGATGAAATGTTTACTAACTGAAATTGAACATTTATTAAAACAGAATTCATGCGTATTACAAAAATCAACTTTTTTACTTTACTGATTATTTTATTAAGCAGTACAAGTACCAAAGCTCAGGGAAATTCACTTGCAGAACCATTAAAAAAATTCAATAACCTCAACGGTACATTCTCCGGTAAAATAACCGATGCCAAAACCGGCGCTGCGGTTGATGGAGCAACAGTTTACATTTCGGATATTAAATCGGGCACAGCAACTGATGCCGCAGGGTATTTCATCATCAGTAATATTCCACAGGGCGTTCACCTGGTGGAGATATCCCACATCGGGTACAGCAGTGTAGTAGAAAGTATAGAGATAAAAAACGATGTTATAAAAAATTATACACTCACCGAATCAATCATCGAAAACAATGCAGTGGTAGTTACAGGTGTAACCGGCGCCACACAATTAAAAAAAGTTCCTTTTGCTGTAAGTGTTATGCGTAAGGAAGATTTTTTCAGAAACACGTCATCAAATATTATTGAATCGCTGACAAAGATCGCAGGTGTATCTACATTGGCAACCGGCCCTGCCATTTCAAAACCCGTTATCAGGGGGTTGAGTTACAACCGTGTACTTACCATCAATGACGGTGTACGGCAGGAAGGCCAGCAATGGGGAGATGAGCATGGTATTGAAGTGGATGAAGCCAGTGTAAATAAAATTGAACTGCTGAAAGGCCCGGCATCAATCATTTACGGCAGCGATGCCATGGCAGGTGTGGTAAATATTATTACCAATGTTCCGGTGCCAGTGAACACAATCAAAGCCAATCTCTCCAGTAATTATCAAACTAATAATAATTTAAGTACCATCAACTTTAATATTGGCGGAAACAAAAATGGTTTTAACTGGAACATCTATACATCCAACAAAGCTGCAGGCGATTATAAAAATAAATATGATGGCCCGGTTTTTAATTCGAAGTTTACCGAGAATAATATTGGTGGTTATGCCGGTTATAACGGCAAATGGGGTTTCAGCCATTTATTAATAAGCAGCTTTAATTTAAAAGCCGGTTTGATTGAAGGTGAAAGAGACAGCGCCGGATATTTCATAAAAAATCTAGCAGGCGGCGTTACCCAAAGAGCCACCAGCGCCGATTTTAAAACCGGCACACCGCTGATACCTTACCAGCATATCAGACATTTTAAAATTGCTGCCGACAATAATATTAAACTTGGCAAAAATCAACTCACATTCAATATCGGTTATCAGCAAAACCAGCGTGAAGAGTTTGGTAACCCGGATGATGCAGCAGAACGTTCTTTATTTTTTGATTTGAAAACCATTACCTACACGGCTCAATATCGTTTGGCTGAAATGAAAGGATGGAAAACCTCTTTTGGCATTAACGGTATGCAGCAAAAAAATACAAACAGGGGTATTGAGCAACTGATTCCAAACTATGCTCTTTTTGATTTTGGTATTTATACTTTTTCACAAAAAACAATTAACAAAATTACCCTGAGCGGTGGTTTAAGGTTTGATAACAGAAATATAGATGCCGAAAATTTATTGGACGGAACATCAATTAAAGGCAATGCATTTAAAAAATCATTTTCTAATGTATCGGGAAGTATAGGAGTGGCTGCACAGGTTTCTGATGCTTTGAATTTAAAATTCAATATTGCCCGTGGTTTCAGAGCGCCCAGTATTCCGGAACTGGCAAGCAATGGGGCACATGAAGGCACAACCCGGTATGAATACGGCAACAGCAATCTAAAAAGTGAAACCAGTTTGCAAATGGATGCTGGAGTTGATTACAATGCCGAGCATATTTCTTTTGGCCTTTCGGCATTTTACAACAGCTTTGATAATTTTATTTTTTACAGAAAATTGCAGGCTGTTGGAGGGGGCGATTCAACTGTGAATATCAATGGAGATTTATTAACCGCTTTTAAATTTGACCAGACCAAAGCCGCATTAACCGGCCTGGAAGCTACGGTTGATATTCATCCGCATCCGCTGGACTGGTTGCATATTTTAAACAGTTTTTCATTAGTGAGCGGACAACTAAGAACTCCCATTGAAGGAAATAAATTTCTTCCTTTTATTCCGGCTTCAAAATTAGTAACAGAATTTAAAGGCAGTTTTAAAAAGCTTACAAACATTGTGCGTAATTTTTATGTAAAGTTTGAAATTGATAATACTTTCAGTAAAAAGAATGTGTTTACTGTTTACAATACCGAAACGGTAACAAAAGGATACACTTTACTGAATGCAGGTTTTGGTGCCGATTTTGTAAATAAGAAAAATCAAACTTTATTCAGTATTGGCTTTAGCGCAATCAACATTGCAGATGTGGCTTATCAAAATCATTTAAGTCGTTTAAAATATGCTGAAGAAAATTTAGCAACCGGAAGAAACGGTGTTTTTAATATGGGAAGAAACTTTAGTATTAAGCTGAATGTGCCGTTGAGTTTGAATTTATCGAAATAATTTTTTTATTTGCCGGGAAGACGGAAAGACGTTCAGCTAAGCTGAACCCCGCCTTACCGACTTCCCGGCTATTTTTTTCCTTTCCTTCTTCTCAACCACAATAAAAACCCGGTAATGCTCAGCAAAGCACCGGATAATCCAAAAACAAAATAAATTATTTTTATTCCTGTTCCCCCAAATCTACCCATGTGCAGTTGAGAGTTGATGATATCGTACCTGTCATCAGCACTTATCTCATTAATAAATCTTGTTTTGGCAATGCTGCCGGCACTATCCAAAAAAATAACATCGGCAAATTTTTTAGAATGAATGTATGCATTGGAACTACGGCTTCCATACACAGCCGTCTTACTTTTAGTGCTTTGGGCAAAATAAATTACGCTTGCAGTAAAATCGGGGTATTGTTTCTTTACTTCACTGTACGCAGAATCAAAAGGGAAAGATAAAGCAGGTGAAGTTTTTAAAACCGGTGTATAATTATCAGCAGCATAAAATTCTTTTTTAAAAACATAACGCTGCATCCAGAAACCGGTTACAGCAATCATCAGGTTAAATAAAAGGGCATACACACCAATCAACTGGTGCAGGTTACTTTTTCTGTAAACTGATTTACGGAATAACAAAACACCTAGTATATTTTTTCTGAACAGGATCAACCCGGTGATGATACTCAACAAAAATACCAATGCAAAAAAACCAAGCAGCCACTCGCCTGTTTTACCCAAATGAAAAGAGTTATGAAACTTTGATAACCAACTGACGAAATTATCACTGCTTCCCCTTGCTTTTAAAACTTCGGCTGTTTGCGGATGCATAAACACTTTCAATGCATCCGTTCCGTTTTTGTGTGATGAATCGTATATTGAAAAAGAAAATGGAGTAAGGGGACTATCAGGTAAAGTACAATTGCTTATTTGGGCCCGGGGATATTTCCTTTGTATGGTACTAAAACAACTGTCAACCGTTGTTATCGAATAATACGTTGAATTGACAGCTGGCTTTTGAAAATTATCCAGATCATCATGAAAAACCAAAGCCGCACCGGACAAAGACATTAATAATATAAAAAGCCCGGATACCAGGCCAGCAGTTGAATGTATAAAAAGAACAATTTTTTTCATCATCAACCCGTTTTGATTTTGCTTTGAATTATCTTACAATAATAATTCAAATCTGCAAATGCATATCAAATTCAATATTTGCCTGTTGGTTTTACAGATTGCGATACAGGCAACCGGTTTTTCGCAAAATACTGATATTGATATTTTGAAACCCATTAATAAAAACGAATCTGCTTTTAAGAATACTTATTTTAAACTAAATGCAGATGCGGTAACACCACTCAGCATTGGTATACCTGCGGGGCTTGCCATAACAGGTTTTATTTTGCACAACAAAAAAATGAAACAGGATGCAATGTATATGGGTGGGGCTTTTCTGGTATCAACTCTTGTAACCCAATCTACAAAACATATAGTAAACAGGCAACGCCCTTTTGCAAAATATCCATTCATCGTTAAAAGAGACGATACCGAAGCAAGGCTGTCTTTTCCATCGGGACACACATCAGCGGCGTTTTGTACAGCTACTTCCGTTTCTTTACGATACCGTAAGTGGTATGTAATTGCGCCTGCTTATATTTTTGCAACAAGCGTTGGCTGGGCACGCATGTACCAGGGAGTACATTACCCAAGCGATGTTGTAGCAGGTGCACTGGTTGGTGCAGCCAGTGCCTGGCTCAGTTACAAAGCCCAAAAATGGATAACGGGTAAAAAAGAACAAAAAAAGAAAGTTACTTTGTAATATGATTGACATCAATATCAACACTCCTGCTTTACTTTTTCCGGCTATCACACTTTTAATGCTGGCCTATACAAACCGTTTCTTATCATTGGCAACATTGGTTCGTAAACTGCACGAAGAATATAACCGTGGCGAAAAAGAAAGAAATGTTTTAAGTCAGATAAAAAATATCCGAACCAGGTTAAACCTGATACGCTATATGCAGGGATTGAGTGTGGTGAGTTTTTTGTGCTGCGTTTTATGCATGTATGCTATTTACCGGGGCTGGTCCATCATAGCAAACGGACTATTTGCAGCCAGCCTGGTTTTTTTACTCTTATCCATCATACTATCGTTGCTGGAAATAAATAAAAGCACAAAAGCCATTGAGCTTGTGCTGAGCGATATTGAAGAACTGGATAAGGAAAATATTTTTACCGATATTTTTAAAAAAGATTGAAGATCAATGTAACGCAACCGGTTTTGTTTCTTCATAATTTTCATCGTACTTAACAAAAAAACGAATGTACAGTACACGGCTCAAGCGCATGAGCCAGGGCTGTGTAACAACCAGTATCACCGTATTTGTTCCAAGCCACCAGAATATCCGGTTATCATCTGTTGAAATGCCTATTAAAACAACCCAGGCTACAAAAGTTGCAACAGAAACAGCAACAGCCAGTGCATAGCTTACATAACCGGTTCCAAACCAAAAACCATCTTCCAGATCGAATTTTTGTTTACACTCCGGGCAGTTATCAGGCATAGCAAATATGTTGGAGAGCTTCAGGCTTTTGAACGGATTACTGTTTGTAAACATAGGCCCACGCCTGCACCTGGGGCATTTCATGGTTAATACACTCCAGAAATAATTGGGTGTTGGTTTTTTACTGCTCATGCTTGCAAAGTTAACCTTTGATTGTAGATTTTAGTCCCGATAATTATGCTATTGTGTGGACAGATCTTCGATGTGAAAAAACTGGAACACGGATGACACAGATTAGACGGATGCACACGGATTTTTTTCTGCTTTGCAGAAAAATCTGGATCGTTTCGGTGATCCACCATCCTGC
This sequence comes from Chitinophagaceae bacterium, assembly GCA_031417255.1. Taxonomy (GTDB): domain Bacteria; phylum Bacteroidota; class Bacteroidia; order Chitinophagales; family Chitinophagaceae; genus Ferruginibacter. The sequence goes on along the minus strand of JANOVD010000430.1, from coordinate 2,644 downwards.
GAAGCAGGATAATCCTGTGTTTATCCAATTTTAAAACTGGTTAATTGTTTAGCAAACAGTTTAAACAATAATAAAATCCTGTAAATCCATCTAATCCGTGTCATCCGTGTTCCTATTGCATTTGTGATCACACGGTAGGAGAATTATCAGGAGTAGATCTTAGATTACCTGATATCTACTTAAACCTCAATTTAAAATAGAGCAATATCAAACTCATGGCCAACACCATGCTGTTGGTGTAAATAATGGCGGCATCCATTACCAGCAATCCATAGGTAAGCCATAATAAAACACCCAGTATAAGTAACAATAACATCAGCAATGAAAGATCTTTTGCTGATTTTGTTTTCCAGATATGTATAACCTGTGGCAAAAAAGTGATGGATGTTATAGTGCCCGCTGCCAATCCTAAAATTTGAATCAATGACATGTAAATTAGTTTAATGCTGATGTTGGTAATGTTTGTCTTTTTCTTTCACCAATCTGCTGGCGCCACATGGCAAAATATAAACCTTTTTCCTGTAACAAAAGTTCGTGAGAGCCGGTTTCCACTACATCACCTTTTTCCAACACGTAAATTCTATCGGCATGCATAATGGTACTTAAACGGTGTGCAATTAAAATAGTGATTTGTCCTTTTTGTGAAGACAGATCCCTGATGGTATTGGTGATCTCTTCCTCAGTTAACGAATCAAGCGCCGAAGTTGCTTCATCAAAAATTAATAAATGCGGTTTACGCAGCAAGGCACGTGCAATGGAAATGCGCTGTTTTTCTCCGCCCGATAATTTTAAACCGCCCTCACCGATCATGGTATCCAAACCTTTTTCGGCCCTTGCCAGCAAACCGGTGCAACTTGCTTTTTCCAAAACATCGTTCAGTTCTGTTTCTGTTGCAGCAGGATTTACAAACATCAGGTTTTCCCTGATGGTGCCGCTGAACAAATTAGTATCCTGTGTAACAAAACCAATTTGCTTACGCAGATCATCAAAGCGTATTTCGGTTTCATCCAAACTGTTGTATAAAATTTTTCCCTCCAGCGGACGGTAGAGGCCCACCAGTAATTTCATCAATGTAGATTTACCGGAGCCCGAAGGGCCAACAAAGGCAATGGTTTCGCCGATCTTTACATCAAAGCTGATATTATTGATGGCTTTGTGTGTTGCTGTTTGATGTTTGAATGAAACCGTTTTAAAAGAAAGCGTTTCAATATTGTTCAATGGTTTAGGGCTTGCGGGTTCCTGCTCCGGTTTTTTCTGCATCAGGTTATGAAAATTATTTAATGATGCTTCTGCCTCACGGTACGATAACAAAATATTTCCGATCTCCTGCAACGGGCCAAACACAAAAAATGAAAATATCTGCATGGTTACCAATTCGCCGGCATTCATGTCGCCCCTGAAAATAAGCCACATTAAAATAAATAAAATTACCTGCCGCAACGTATTTACCATAGTGCCCTGCACAAAACTGATACTCCGTATTCTTTTAACCTTCTTTAATTCGAGCCCGAGTATTTTGTATGTGTTTTTATTTAACCTTTCCACTTCCTGCCCGGTAAGGCCAAGGCTTTTTACCAGTTCAATATTGCGTAGCGATTCTGTTGTAGATCCGGCCAATGCAGTTGTTTCGCCAACAATATTTTTTTGAATGGCCTTTATTTTCTTACTGAGAAAATTGGTTATAACAGTAAGCACAAAAATACCAACCAGGTATGCAACGGGAATACTCCAGTGAATAAAAATAGCTGCATACACAAACACAAATACAACACCTATTATTACTCCAAAAAGGATGTTGATGAAATTGATCATAAACTTTTCTACATCCGACCTTACTTTGGTTAATACAGAAAGTGTTTCGCCGCTGCGCTGATCTTCAAACTCCTGGTATGGCAGTTTCATGGCGTGTTGTAAGCCATCTGTAAAAACTTTTGCTCCAAATTTTTGTATCACCACATTTAAAAAATAATCCTGGAAAGCTTTGGCAATACGGCTGATCATAGCAACAGAAATAGAACAGATCAAAATAAACCAGAGGCCTGGTTTTTCCCAGGAGAAAGAATAAAAGAAGGTATCCCAGCTAAAATTTTTGGAAGGTGGCTTTGTAATGCCCTGGTGATCGTTGGCAAGGTTTATCAGTTTTCCCAAAAGAATGGGATCAACCAAAGAAAAACCAATATTGATGGCAGCTAAAGTTAAAGTGAGTACTACCAGCCATTTATAGGGTTTAAGGTAGCGTAGTAATATCTTCATTCAAATAGTTTATGCGTAATTATACATTGAAAAGATTCGATGTATCAAATATTGTACAAGTTCGTAAAAAATGACGGAAAGGCAGAAAACAATAGGCAATAGGCAATTGGCAATTGGCAAAGAAACTCAACTTTTGAATGTTTTCCTATTTGCCAGTTGGTTATTGCATATTGTCAATTTCTATGCTCCCCAACCTTCCCTGTCCAAACTGCGGTATTGTATTGCCTCTGCCAAATGCTCAGGTTTTATATCATCACTGGCAGCCAGGTCTGCAATGGTTCGGCTCACTTTTAAAATGCGGTCGTAGGCACGTGCACTGAGATTTAATTTTTCCATAGCTACTTTTAAGAGGTTCTGTCCGGCTGTGGTTATTACACAAATTTCTTTCAGT
>JANOVD010000429.1:0-10319 GCA_031417255.1 Chitinophagaceae bacterium | reverse complement strand
AGTGAAGGCCTGATGAATTTCCAGAAAGAAAAGAAGATGGGATTTCTGGATAAGAATAATAAAATTATCATCCCGGCCATGTACTATAATTTTTCTGCCTTCAGCGATGGCCTTGCAGCAGTTAAAATTTCGGAAACCGGCAAATACGGTTACATCAATAAAAACAACACCATGGTTATTGGTGCCGAATATGAAGATGCAAACCCGTTTTACAAAGGATTTACTTCGGTTGCCAAAAAGAAAAGTTACACCACGGGCAGTGCAGGAAAAGGAACTGTAAATGTGCCCGGACAATGGGTAGTGATTAATAAAACCGGAAAAATAATACAGGAAAGATCATTTGACAGGGTTTCGCCGCTTAATGCCGGAGACCTTTTCATTATTGAATCTAATGGCAAAAAAGGAACGATGAACATAAGGGGTATGCCTATACTGCCTATGGAATATTCAGATGTTACGATAGATAAAAACGGGTACACCATTTTTAAAACCATTGACACTAAAAAATATGGTATGATGAACAATACAGGTTCGTTAATAGTGGCCACTAATTATGACTATGTTTCTCATACCACAGCCAACAGGTTTTACGTAATTCAAAACGGGATGTATACAGTGGGTGATGTAAACAACAATGTTTTTATACAACCCGACAGTGCCAACGGTGTTATACTTGGTAAAAAAAGAATTGTTTACCATTATACCGATAAAGTGAAAATTTTTGACCTGAATGGTAACCCGCAAAAAACATTTACCAGTCTTAATTTAAAAAGCTATGGCCACAGCCTGAGCGAAACTGAAGATTCAATTAAACTGAATACAGATAATACCGTACACCTGATTAACCTGGCCAACAATACAAAAAAAGCAATGCCATTTGGCGAAGCCGGAGACTTTAATGAAGAGGGGATTTTTATAGGCAAACAAAAGTTGCATGATTTTTACGATTATACCGGTAAAAAACTAAATACTAAAAGTTATTATTCTGTTGTAAACTTTAGTGAGGGTATTTGTGCTTTGCAGGAAAGCAGCACCTCGGTGCCGCAGCTGGCCGATAAAAATTTTAATAAGATAAAAGACCTTGCTGTAAATTTTAAGGGGCCCTATTCCGAAGGGCTGGCTTATGCCACCAACAGTCAAAACAATATGGTGTATTACCTTGACAAAAAAGGATTGGAAGTTTTTAATACCAAAGCGAAGGAAGGAAGTAAATGTTCCAAAGGCTTTATAATCATCAAAGACAATAACAAAAGGTGTTATTATGTAAATAAAAAGGGTATTGCCATCAGTGCTAAAACCTGGGATGATGCCGGTGAATTTATGGAAGGCCTTGCATCGGTAAAAGAAAACGGGAAATGGGGTTTTATTGATACGTTGGGTAATAAAGTGATTGATACAAAATATGATATTGTCAGTAATTTTTCAAAGGGCGCCGCCATGGTTAAGCTAAATGCTGAGTTTTTCCTCATCAATAAAAAAGGAGAGGTTATTGGCAATGCAATATATGAAGCCGCCGGAAATCCTGCCAATGGAACATTTCCTGTTCAAAAAGATAAGCTGGCGGGCCTTATAGACAGTAAAGGAAATACCATTATTGATCTTAAATACAACAGTATTATGTACATGGCAGAAGACAGGGTTTGGGCTGAAAAAGATGGTAAGTGGGGACTGTTGGATAATAAAGGCAAAGCCTTAACTGAATTTATTTACCAGGCCGCTTACGATTTTGAAGATGGATTTGCCAGGGTAATGCTGAAAGATAAAGTTGGCGTTGTAAATAAAGCCGGTAAATTAATTGTGCCCATAGAATATAAATCGTTGGGTTCAATTTATAAAAACACCATATTAGGCATCAGGCCTGCTGAAACTGTTTTTTTTAGTTTGAAATAGTTTTGGTGCCGCTAAACACCGGCAATCATTTTGAGCACCAAACCGGTTTCAAAACCCTTCTGCAGTAAATAGTCCTGCAGTTTTCTTTTTTTAATAAAGATATTTTTTTCTGCTTTCAGTGTTTTTAATTTTTGCTCAAAGAGTTTTGCCAGTGCTTTGTTATAATCATTTTCATCAATGGCTGCAAATGCTTTTTTAATACAATACTCACTTACCTTTTTTTGTTTGAGTGCGTATTTAATTTTTACCCTGCCCCATTGTTTTATCCTGAACTTTCCGCCGGCAAACAAAATGGCAAAGCGTTCTTCGTTCAGATAATTTTCGCTGATCAGCTCACTCAATAATTCATCAACGTCTTTTTTGTATAAACCAAAGCTGTACAGTTTTTCTTTTACCTCGCTGTGGCAGCGCTCCTGGTAGGCACAATAGTGTTTTGCTTTTTGCAGGGCTTCTTCTTTTGAATGATATTGTTTGTTCATCTAAGTAAAAGTAAAAAATAATCCCACAAAGCCACGGGGAACACAAAGAAGAAAATTCCTTTGTGAGCTTTGCGGTTTTGTGGGAAACAATTTGAGGCAGAATTAATTTTCTTTTTTAGGCTTTTTGTTTTTATCAGGGTTTACGTAAAATAAAATGGGTTCACTTCTGCCTTCTCCGCTGCCATCGGTTTGTGTTACAGGCAACCCGGCTTTGTCAAGTGTTTGTATTGTCCAGATAAATGCAGGGAGTTTTACTATAGAGCTATCATCATTATCATAAGGCATAAAAGATAACTGCGGTTGCCAAATAAATTGTGTTGCTGCCAAAATTTGTTTATCAAGTACTGGCTGGTTACTCCGCAATGCCTGCACCGGGCTTTGTGTTGGCAACACTTCAAATACCTGTATGCGGTAAGTAACAGGCGATGTTTGAGTGGGAATAACCGGTGTCCACCTGAACATAATTGCTGTTTGTGCTTTTTTGCCATCAAGCACTTCTTCATTGTAGGGTTTCATTAAAATGGGTAATTGTATAGAAGCCAGGTAAAAGTTTTTACAAATCTCTTCCCCCAACGGTGTGTAATCGGTTATGTTAACCGGCCTTACGCAAATGGTATAATTATCTGCAGGCAACTTACCAGTTCTTTCTAAAGATGTTTTGTATTTGCCTGTAAACACCATAAACTCCAGGGGCATTACATCGTTTGCAAACAAAATGGTTGGTGTCCCTGTTGAATTAATTGTAAACACAGGTGTTTTAGCCAAGTCAGCTGAGCCTATAATGGTACCACCTGTTGTTTTAATCTCCGTTTTTATTTTATACTGGCCTCCACCCGGAGCGCCAGGTTGCCCTGTTACAATCAATGTAAGCACTTCAGGCTTGTTGCCCCATTCCGATAATTGCGCAGGCGGCTGTGCATTAACTATTAAATTAAATCTTACCTGGGCCATGCCGGTTGAAACCATAAAAATTGCAATTGCTGCTGATATTATTTTTTTCATTTTTGTTCTTTTTTTGTGTCGAAACGATATTGAAACCCTGTACGGCAGGTACTTTCCAGATAGTTGGCGCCATTGGGTGTTATTTCGTTTCCGTATTTAAAGTAGTTGGTTGTTAAAAAGGTACTCCAGGTCAGCTTCTTGGTAATTTTAAAATCAACATTGCAACTTGCAATTAAATTATTGTTACTGCTGAAACTGTTTAACTTACCCAGTGTGTATTGCAATTGCCCCCGTAACCTTAATTTCTTTTTTGCAGCCTGCATACTTAATGCAGTGCTGATGGTAAACAGCGTTATTTTAGCCAGGGGTACATTGTTATAAAAATACAAAATGCTAAAGTCGGGTGCTATATCTTTTTCAAGATAAGTTGGCACATAGGTGAGCAGGCCGGTGTGTGTATTGTTTGATGTGGTGAGTCCTGTCATCACATCACGTTCATCATACTTACTGTAATTGTAACTCATGCTCAGCAGGTGCATAATTTTTTTACCCGTAAAAGTAAAAGTTGGGTTTATACCAAGATCGTTACTTACATTTTTTATACCAAAGGGGTTCATGCCACTAGCGGCTTGAAAACCAAAATTATTATAGTTCACATTTAAACTGAATTTATCGTTGAATTGGGTAAACCAGTTCAGGTTTCCGATAAACTGTTTTGCTTTTAGTGCAGTATTGCTTACATTATTTACACGTTGTCCCAGGCTGGCCACTATATTCATTTTATTTTTCCATGCATTGATACGGGTGTTTAAAGTGTAGTCAAGCCTGTCGCTTTGTAAAAACGGATAGCCTACTGTTTGAAACCCGGCACCCAGGTATTTAACCATTACACCAATATCAAAATTTTGCGATTTTCTTCCAACCGCAGCATGTGCTGCATAATCAGTTAAGGTAGATGTGTGTGCTTCAATAAATGGTTTCAGGCTTTTTATATTAGAGCTTAATGGCGTTGCCAGGTCTTTGGTAAATGTTGATTGTGCACCTTCTGCCTTAAAATAAAATCCTTTTTCCAGGTATAGATCAGATACCACGCTTATCACTACACCCTCCTGCGGCCTGATGGTAACTGGTGGCGGCGCAGAAGATGTTGGTACATCTTTTCCCTTTGCAATATTTAAAGCAAATAAATATTTGCCTTCTTTTTCGGTACCTATCTGTGCCATCCAGTTTCTTCTTTTGTAGGCTCCCACAACCGTTGGCGGACCGGCTGCATAATTTATACCCTGCTGTGATATGCCGGTAAAGAATTTAAACAGAAATGTTTTTGGCCTCAGATCGAACCCAATGCCAAATACACCAATATCGCCGGTTGAAAGTTCAGAATATTTTAAATACTGTGTTCCCAATTGCAGCTCGGCCCATTTGTATTTTGGATTGAGGCCAAAACTGTTCATGGGGTTAGTGATGAACTGCCCGAAGCTTGGTTTTTTAATGCCTGCATAGGGCCCTGCAAAATTGGTGGGTATGGCCGCAAAATTAAAATTAAACGGCAGGCTGAAATTTTTACTGAACTTAAAATTGGGCGTAAAATTAAACCGTACCTGGTTCCAGGGTTTACGGGGTTGGTAGCCTGTCCAGCCCGATGGGCTTCGGTGCAGGCCATAACCTTCGTAAGATACACCCATGGTGCCGCTGATGTTTAATTTTTCTTTTACTTTTTCCTTTACATCCTGGGCAAATAAGCCAGTACTAAGCAGGCAAAAGAAAAAGCAGTTAGTTATAATTTTTCTTTTCATCATAAAAAATAGTTTTGGCATTAACCCTTTTTGTTTTTATTTCTTCTTAATTACAAAATCAAAACATGCAATCACTTCACACTCCCTGCAATCTTTATCCCTGAAAGTAAACTTCACACATATCTTTCCTTTAAGCTCACAACAATCAATAGCAGGCACCGGTGGTAAAATAAAGTTCATGCCGATGTTGGTGCCGTTTGGTATGTTGATCGGGCTTCCGTTGTTCCAGATTACTTCCCTCGGGTTTTTATAAGCATCAGCACCACTGCCATTAAATGATGCAACTGTTGTTCCGCCATACATGGTTATCAGTCCCGGCACTGCGCCAATATTTGCTGCAGATGCAATACTTGCCCAGGTAAATGGCAGGTTTACACACTTCATACATTCTTTGCCATAATTATCGGTAATGTCGTAGCTGATTACATTGGCCCTTACCTCGGTAATACTTGCCAGTGCCAATCCATTTATAGTAAATGTTTGCGCTGCTACAGTTGCATTGGGTATCTGTGTATAATCGTATTTAACGGTTCCTGTTGTTGCCGTAATGTTTTTGTACGGACAGCAATCTTCAGGCTCGCATACAGCTTTAAATATAATTACACAACTATCGCAAATGGTAGTACCGCACCAGCCATACATGGTTAATGTATAAGTTCCGCTTAGCAGGGGTGTAAATGTTAGCGGTAATGTGCCGGTTGAAACGATTGGCCCCTGCAACGAATAAGTTACAGCAGCATTACATTTTTGATCGGCACATAAATAATTTGCATTAACTGTAATTGGTTGTTTACATTTTACATCAATAGTTTTGTTCTTATCGCATTTAAAAGATTGACTAACGTTGTTAATTGTTAGTATTTGCTCTCCCCATTTGCTGCCTTTGCAATCGCACTTATAGCAATCAACTATCAGATCAATTACACAACTATCACAAATCTTATCACCACACCAGCCGTATATGGTAAGAATATAGGTGCCGGTTAGATTGGTGGTAAATGTTATTGTGCCGGTACCGGGAATAGCAGGGCCGCTTGGTGGTTGTAATGAATAAGTTACTTTACCCGGACAAAGCGAATCTTTACAGTTATAAGAAGAAGTAACTGTGTATGTTTTATTGCAATCCAGTTTTTGTGCAACGCCGCAATTTAATTTGATGGGGTTTCCTCCCTGCGGATTATTCACTTTAACTTTACCAGCTACAGGAGGTTTTTCACCTTCTGTAATCTCTGTATCGCCCCAATGGCTTTCTTTACAATCACAGGTATCACATTTTTTTACAAAAACATTATAAGCTGCAGTAGTTGCTGTACAGCCATTCATGGTTACAGTTGCCGTAATGGTATGCGAACCTAAACCTAATGTGCTTAAAGGGAATACAGTACCCACACCGCCCGGCAGCGACCAAACAATTGTGTACGTTGGTTGATTGAAACTGTTTGTTGGTAAAGGGAACCGTAATTTATTGGTATCGCCCAAACAAATCGTATCGCATCCCTGCGGAAATAAAGCTACATAAGGCAGCGGTTTAATTGTAAAATATGCCGATGCATTACAACCATAATTATCCATTGCCTGCACGCTATACATGCCTGCGGCCTGTACCAAGTGTGTTTGGCCCTGTTGGCCATTCTCCCAGGAATAATGATAGCTTGCTGCCGGACCGGGCCCTGCAGTTGCAAATAAACTAACTACCGGCCCTTCGCAAACCGGGCCGACAGGTGCAATACTCACTGTTGGGTTTTGCGAAAACGCAATACAAATTGTATCCAGATTACAACAACCGGTTGCAGCATCTGTTACTCTTACAATAAATGTATAAGTGCCAAAGCTGTTGATGGTGTAAGTAAGATAATTGGTGGTATTGCTGTTATAAATTGGCGTACTCAAATTATTTAAAAACCATTCGTAATTATAGCCGGCTGTAAAAGACGGGTTTGCAGATACGGACGGATTTGAAGGTCCACTGGTTAAATTAAACGGAACATTGGCAATACAGTTATTGGTATTGGCAATAATTTTTGCCTGCGGTTTAGGATGATATACCACTGAAACCGTATTGGATTTTACATTGCATAAATGAGGCTGGCTTTGTGCCTGCACATAATAGGTACCAATGGGGCTGGGGCCCGTAATGGTATATGTACTAAGCGTAGCTCCTAAAATTGCAGCACCATTTTGATACCATTGATAATTGGTAAAGCCCGGCGTAGCCGTAAGTACAGAGCCTGTTGTAGGACAAGGTGCCTGGCAAACTTTTATTATTGGCGATGGTGTAATGCTTAATACCGGAGGCGTAACTACAGTTAATGTTACTGTTGTACTGAATGTACAGCCAAATGCATCGGTAACATTTAAACCAACAACCGGGTTAAGCGGCACACCGTTAAAGGCATAACTTAACACAGCGTTTTGAGAAACCGGTGTACCATTAACCGTCCATTGGTACAGTATGCCCGTCATAGAACTGCTGAAAGAATAGGTTTGATCTTTACAAACTGTTGTAGGACCAATAATAGTTAGTGGCGATGAAGCAAAACTGAAATTGAATGTACTCACATCGGTACAAACCTGGCCCGTTGCAGTATTTGTTACTGTGATGGTCATGGTAACCGTAGGGCTGCAACCTATTGTTGTATTTAAAGTATAAGGATTGCCAGAGAATGTCGGAGGTGTTCCGCAACTGGATGTCCAGTTAACAGAAGTTATTGTCCATCCTCCTAAAACCTGCGATGTATTGTTCATCGTGATGGTATTGCTGCCGTTGAGGCCGCAGGTAACACTTGAAATAAAGTTGGCTTTTACCGGAACCTGTGTAGTTGAAGCAATGGTAAACGTACATCCACTACAGGTCATGCTGGCTGTTACACCATAAGTTCCTGCATTCAAATAAGTATGTGTAACTGTCGTTCCGGTTGCTGTTCCGCCATCTCCAAAAGTCCAGCTTACAACACCGCCGGGGCAAGGGTTAAGGCCGCTTATAGTAAATGTTTTAGGGTTGCAGCCTGTTATAACTATTGTTCCAAACGGGCTTGGCGGAATGGGTGAAGCACAACCCGGTACAGGTGTACAAACCTGTTGTATTACTGTTATTGTGTTTGATGTTGCCACACAGAGACCGCAGGTAATTACCACATAATAACTTCCCGGTAAGTTTGTATTTAGCGTTGGGGAATTTGTGCCATAAGGAGATCCGTTTCTATACCACTGATAACTGCAACCAACTCCTAATGTAAATGCTGAAAAGGTTACATTGGGTGTTGATGGGGTACACCAAATAAGCGGATCGCCGGTTGAAATAGTTACTGTTGGGATGGGAACCGGTGCAACTGTAAATGTAGCTACTGATTTACATCCTCCCGGAAAAGTTACCAGAACAGTATAGCTGCCCGGAATAGTAACATTGATAACCTGAGTTGTAGCAACTGAGCCGCCAGACCACTGATAAGTGCCGCCTGCGGGTGCCGATAATTGTAAATTACCTGCACACAAACTTCCGGTTGTTGTAATAGTAATTGTTGGTGGTAAAGTTGCTGTTACGCTGATTGCGCTACTTGTGCCGCCACAGTTAGAAACAGTTATTGTACCGCTTCCATGTATTTCATAAGTGGCAGTACTGCCTCCCTGAGGGCTAATTAAAGTTGCCGCCGGTGATGTGCTCCAGGTAAAAGGGCCTGTGCCGGTGGCTGGGCCAACATTTATCTGACCGCCAATGCAGGCCGTAAATGGCCCTCCTGTTAATGTTGGTGCCGGCACCTTGTTAACCACCATTGAGGCCTGGCCAAAACATCCGTTTAATACCGTTTGTGCAGTTACTGTCCATGGTGCAGTACCATTAAAAATGATAGAAGCGTTTTCATTATAAGTGCCATATGGTGCCGGGGCTGGGCTTACAGGTGTAGATAATGCATCCAAAGCCGACCATACAAAATTGCTACCACCGGGTGTAGATGAAGCTACATAATTGGTTAATACATTGGGGCAAACTAAATTGCTTCCGCCTACAGTTACTACTGGTGTTGGTTTTACAAGTACCGAAACACAAACGGGGTTTGCATTGCAATAATTGGGTATGTTGGCAGTAATAGGAACACCGCACAATTGATACACACCACTGGTGATCCAGTTAACCTGAAAATTAGAAACTCCGTTTGGTCCGCTTGCAAAAGTATAATCTGTACCCAGCACTCCGCCGGTAACTGTCCAATCGGCTAAAGAAAAATCCTGGGTCATGTAGGTGCCAGGTGTGCCGGCACAAACACTGGTTTGGCCGGTAATTTTAAACTTTGGTTTTACAGTGATGGACATTGTATCGATTCCGCCGCATTTCTTTTTTGTATTGGGGTTATTATAATTAACGGTTAAAATATAAGTACCCGGTGTAGTCCAGTCAATATTAATCTGCGGATTGTTGATGGGATAACCTGTTGGGTATAATCCTGTGTTTACAATGTTGCCGCCGCCACTCAATGACCAACTGTAAAAAGTACCGGGCATTACCGGTAAAGAATATGTTTCGGTACTGCCAACACAAACCACATTATTGCCCTGTATTGGTATTGCAGGCCAAACAATATTTACCGGCAAGGTGGTGGTATTGCAGGCTCCACAACCACTTGTTGTTAAAGTGATGGTTACCGGCAATATGGCCGGTTGTGTATTGCTCCAGGCAATACGAACACATTGTTGTGTTGATGAGCCAATAATTGTTCCTGTACCAGCCGGAATAGACCAGGAATAACTGCCGCATATTTTGGTACTGCAGTAAGTTGCTGTATCGCCGGGGCAAAGCATTTTATCGCAACCCGAAATACCAGGGCCATCATTTACCACAATGGTTCGCTGAATACTGTCGGTACAACCGCAGCCATTGCTTTTACTTTTTACAACTAATGTTACAACATAAGTACCTGGTGTGGTGTAGGTGTATTGAGGATTAACATCGGTAGAAGTTTGCCCGTTTCCAAAACTCCAGAAATAGGTTGCGCCGCCAAGAGATGTGTTGTTAAACTGTATCAGGTTATTTATACAAACCGGGCTTGATGGGCTAAAAGTAAAATTGGCAACCGGCTTATCCAACAAACAAATATCATAAGCAATTTTGCGAATGCAGGTTCCATTGGTGATGGTTACTACAATGGTACCCTTGGTTACATTACCCCAGTTAATGGTAACGGGGTTACCGGGATTGAGAGAAATTATTGTACCACCT
>JANOVD010000428.1:0-1946 GCA_031417255.1 Chitinophagaceae bacterium | reverse complement strand
ATTGCGAGGGTTCTTGCCCGAAGCAACCTTCAGGAGTTGCTCTTCTTTCTTAATGAAATTCAGAACGGTGTGAGTTACTTTTTTTGGACCAGATTAAGTTTTTCATAGCATCGACATTGGCGACGCTTCGTTTATCTTTATGTCTTTTGGCAACAATGAAAGCTAGTAAATCATTTTTTGCAACTATCTCTACCCACTTTTCAAACCCGGGAGATTGCTTCGGCCAAGCAAGAACCTGGCCTCGCAATGACTGGAAGATGACTCGTTTTTTTAGAGACTGGCATTCAGTATCTCCGAAATATGCACTACCCTCACTTCACTTTTCTGCCGCTTTAAAATGCCTTCCATGTGCATCAGGCAACTCATATCTACGCCTGTAATAAAGTCAACATTGTGCTTTAGATGATCGGCCACACGGTCTTTGCCCATTTTTACCGAAACCGCTTCTTCTGCTACGCAAAAAGTACCACCAAAACCACAGCATTCATCTTTACGATCCAGCGTTACCATATCAATATCTTTTACCATATTCAATAATTGCATGGGCTTGCTAAATGGTTCGGCTACCAGTTCCGTCATTTGGGATAAATGCAGGCCACGCTGCCCATGACAGCTTTGGTGCATGCCTACTTTGTGCGGAAAACTTGCATTAATATTATCAACCTTTAATACATCGGTGATAAACTCTGTTAGTTCATAAATATTGTTGCGAATTACGTCGGCCTGTGCTTGGCTTTTATCGTTGCGTAAATGTTCTTTAATGTGCAATGTGCAACTGCCCGAAGGGCAAATAATATAATCGAAACCCGCAAAATTTTTAATAAATAAATCATCACAACCTTTGCTTAAATGGCTGTAGCCAGAGTTTGCCATTGGTTGCCCACAACAAGTTTGGTTCATGGGAAAATGAACATCACAACCCAGTTTCTCCAGCAATTGTAAAGTAGCAATACCTACCTGCGGATAAAACTGATCAACATAACAAGGAAGGAATAATGCAACTTTCATGAATCCCCCTCCAACCTCCCCGCAGGGGAGACTTTAGCAATTTCCCCTTTGGGAAAATTGTGGGATTGAACAGGAGAATTGGGAGTGGTATAAAGCCTGTTTTGCAGGGAGGTTGGAGGGGCATAAAATTTTAATTCAATCATATCTCCGGGAACAGGCATTGTATTCCAGCTATTGTGTATGGCAAGGGCCGCACCCATGGCAGTGGCTTGTGCCATGCTTGCTGCAAACACTTCTATTTCAGGAAAAGCTGCTGCCAGCAAGTTCATGAAAATTGTATTTTTACCAAATCCGCCATCAACAAAAAGCCGCTTTACTTTGGTGCCTTTTAATACCATCATAGTACTAACCAATTGCCGGTCCATAATGTTCAGCATTAGTTGGTAATAGGCTTCCTCAGCAGTTTCATAAGCTGCAACCTCCAATTCAGAAAAACCAGCAGATCCTTTATCAGCAAGAATCTCCATGGATTTTACTTTTTCAAGTATTAATGGATTGTATTGTATTTTTTTATAAAAACCATTGTCCACTTTAAAATGAGCAGCTATATTTTTTGTCTGGATTTCATGTTCGTAGCCTGCGAATAACCGGTTTGCTTTTACGGGTTTGCCTTTATAAGTGAGGTAACATAAGCAGTCGTTTTTCAACTCTTCTACTGTTAACGGATCATCGTTAAAAGGGTTAAGCGAAATACACCAGGTGCCTGTAGATATTAAAATAAAAGGATCTGTAAAATTGATCAGGTAGGGTATTAAAGCTGCTGAACTATCATGCAACCCAACGCCGGAAATGATAACTCCTTCTCCATTGGAAACTTTAAAAGCTTCGTCGCCTTTGGATATAGGTGCAAGCAGTTTGTCAATACCTTCAGCATACACCCAATCGTGGTAATGGTTATTAGTAAAATCCCAAAGACTTGTGTGGCAGCCAATACTTGT
>JANOVD010000427.1:0-20255 GCA_031417255.1 Chitinophagaceae bacterium | reverse complement strand
GTAGCATGCCTGGCTCTGTGCAATTTCGTTGGTATGGTGTGTGGCAGCAAGGTCCATTCCGCCGCCGTGTATGTCAAACAGCTTTCCCAAATATTTTTCACTCATGGCCGAGCACTCAATATGCCAGCCCGGAAAACCCATGCCCCAGGGGCTTGGCCATTGCATCAGGTGTTCAGGCTTGGCTTTTATCCATAAAGCAAAATCAAGGCGGCCTCGTTTTTCATCCTGTCCGCCAAGTTCTCTTGTCCCTTCCAAGAGGTCATCCATTTTACGGTTGGTAAGAATTCCGTAAGGCAATTCTATATTATATTTTTCAACATTAAAATAAACAGTTCCATTTACTTCGTAAGCATAACCATTGGCAAGTATTTGTTTTGTAATTTCTATCTGCTCGGCAATATGGCCGGTGGCAGTTGGCTCAATAGATGGCGGCAGGTTGTTCAGCAGTTGCATTACATGATGAAAGCCCAGTGTGTATTTCTGAACGATCTCCATCGGCTCAACTTTTTGCAACCGGGCTAACTTGCTGAATTTATCATCGCCTTCATCACGGTCGCCCTCCAGGTGCCCAGCATCGGTTATGTTACGTACATAGCGAACTTTGTACCCGAGATAAACCAGGTAGCGGTAAATAATATCAAATGAAATAAATGTGCGGCAGTTGCCCAGGTGCACATCGCTGTAAACCGTGGGCCCACACACATACATACCCACATGATCGGGGGTAAGCGGAGTAAACAATTCTTTTTCTCTTGAAAGTGTGTTATAAATTTTTAATGCCATTGTTTTATTTTGTTACGGGCTTTAGTAATGCTGTTCAACATCGTTGTAAATATTATTTTGTTATTTTTTGGTTTTTAATAAAAAACAAAAAAGAATCTCACTTGTAAAGTTTCAGCAATTGGCAACGATTAAAAGTAAATGTAATTTTTTTACAAAGATATTAAGCTATGCCGCAAGGGCAACAGAAAACTTGGTTTGTGTGGAATGTGTTCATTGAGGTAGCTAAGATATTACTTTTTATCCATTTGCACATCGGCAATAATCGGAAAATGATCGCTCAGCTTTTTTTTGATGAGCTGAAACTGTAATACATCCATTTTTTTATCAACAAAGATGTTGTCGATACGCAATACCGGCGATATACCGCTGAAAGTTCGCCCCAAACCTGTCCCTCTTTTTACAAATGCATTATTCATTCCCTTGCCAATGGTATGATAGGCATAGCTGTTGGGCACATCATTAAAATCGCCGGTAATAATTACCGGGTATGGGCTTTTATTTATTTCGGCCCTTATCCTGTCGGCTTGTACCTGCCTTTTTAAAAAACCCTTTTTAAACTTGCCAATTATTTTTCTTGATTCTTTAAGAGCAGCTTTCTCATCTTCAACCGTTGGCTTATCAATATATTTTAAATTGGCCTTGCTAAACCGTAATGACTGCAAATGAATATTAAATACACGAATGGTATCTGCCCCCTTTACAATATCTACATACTGAAAAATAGAATTATAATCATTGGGATAAAAGCTGACCGTTTGTTTTTTAATGATGGGATATTTTGAGAAAATGAGAATACCAAAATGTGCGTAGCCCCAAAAATCTTCCTTGCTGTTATAGGAGTAAAAATAATTGCCGAATTTAAGTTTCTCTAAAAACTCATCCACGTGCCCATGATCTTTTACGGTGCTGTCTTCGGCCACCATCTCCTGGAAACAGGCAATATCGGGCTGGTAATAATTAATCAGATCAATCATATCTTTTTTTACCGCAGGGTGTTTTTCATCTTCCATTACATTAAACTGTGCCACATTCCATGTCATTACCCGTAAAGTGTTTTGTGGTTTTGCCTGTGTAAAAGAACTTGATAACCGTAAAGCAATAATATTACTGATTGGTTTAAAAGCCAGCAGCAGGGTTATCACCGAAATTAAGGCCCGGCGTGGTTTTATAATCAACCAGAAAAAAATAAAAGCAACCAGTATCAGCAAAAAATAAAAAGCAGTGAGTGTAAGTAACCCAACGGGCCAAAAATATTGAGGGTTTAATAAATAACCGTAGCTGCCCAATAAAAAAAGTATTGCTGCAATAATGTTTACAGTAATAAAAAAATGTTTTGTCAGCCTGCGGAAAATATTTTTTGGCATAGCATAAAGATAATGCTAACAGATATAAAAGAATGTGAAAGAAATGATGAAAGGTTTCGAATTTGAACCGCATAGAAAGATAGGAACATAGATTAAAACATAGGCCTATGCGGTTTCTATTGTTCACTATATCCTATGTGGTTCACACTAATCTTCGCTGGCCCTTTTTAAAATGTCCTTTTCTTCTTTGGTAAGATGGTCGTACCCCTTTTGATTGATCTTGTCAAGGATATCATCAATCCTTTGTTCGGTTACATTTGAGGTTTTATTGTACGGTGCCCTGTTGCCCGTATTATAAAACACTTTTTCCTTTACCGAATTGCGTGTTTTGTTTTTATTGGGATTGAACAGGTTGATGAACCAACTGTAGCCGTTGTTCATCCAAACACTGCCGTCTATTTTGTTGTGCAACAGTTTTACAAATAAAAAACCTGCAAGCGCACCGCCAATATGGGCAATAGGCTCTGCTGCAGGCTGTGTGGCAACACCTGCAATATCAACAGCAATATAAATTACAGTCAATATCCAGATTGGAATACCACCCCGTATATGCCGGAAAAAACGATAGTTGGGCGCAATTATAGTTGCCGCAACTGCAACAGCCATCACCGATGCATTGGCTCCCAATAAACTTGCAGAATGTATAATTGCTTTATTGTTTGGAATTAAATAAGTAGCGACAATAAAAAAGAATGCACCGGTAAATCCACCATACAAATAAACCGGAATTAATTTTTTATTGCCTGTTAAGTTTTGCAATATGCCGCCAAATGCCCAAAGCCAAAGCATATTGCTTATTGCCCTGAACAGTTCAACATCGCTGAACATGTACGTTAAAACCGTCCACGGTCTGCTGCTTAATGTGGCAACAGAAGCAGGTAATTGAAACCAGGGTACCACCTGCGAAAAAAATACCGTATCGGAATTATCATCAACCGAAACAGCCGCTTTAATGGTAAGCAATACCAAAAAGAAAACAACATTAAACACAAAAAGCCACATCAGGGCATTATCGGGTTGCCCCAATGTAAAGCGCTGCCTTCTTGCTTTATATTCAATATACCTATCCGATTCTCCCATAATAAAAATGCCTTACTGTAAAAATACAAACAGTTAAAACATGCAGTTGTTAGTATTAATAAAAAGTTTTTTTGTTGGTTTTGTTCCAGAATATTACAAGTAAAAGTCCTATCAGCGCTCCGCCAACATGAGCAAAATGCGCAATGCTATCGCCTGGTATTCTTGACACACCTCCAAATATGTCCAACGCAATGATTCCGGCAATTGCCCATTTTGCTTTAACCGGAATAGGAATAGGGAAAATAATTAATTCTGTATTGGGAAACAGGTATGCAAAAGCTGCCAGTACACCCATTACAGCGCCGGATGCCCCCACAGTATAAGCCTCACGTAGTTTATGTTGATATAGATTATAAAGATCGGCACCAATTTGAGCATGGTCTATTTGCCAAAAGTTAAATGCGTATGAACCCAATTGTGCAAAAGCTGCACCCAAACCACAAATAAGATAAAAAATCAAAAACCGTTTTGGCCCCCATACTCTTTCTATATTGCTCCCAAACATCCATAAGCCAAACATGTTAAATAAAAGATGAAAAATATCGGCGTGCATGAACATATGCGTTACCAACTGGTAAGGCCTGAAAACTTCAGCTTTGTAATGATGCAAAGCAAATAAATCATTTACATTAGTGAGGGGATCGTTGCCTGCAAATGCCTTTTGTGCAAAAAATGCAAGTATGTTAATGATCAATAAATTCAACACCACGGGTGTTGTGCGCTGAAACCTGTTTCCGGGATTATTAAAAGCCATGCTGCAAATTTAGTTGATTAATGCTTATTTCAATTTAAGCAATACCACACATTCTATATGATGTGTATGCGGAAACATATCTACGGGCTGAATTTTTTCAACTGCATATTTTTCACACAGCAAACCTAGGTCACGGGCCTGTGTGGCCGTGTTGCAGCTTACATACACAATTTTGGGCGCTGCTATTTCCAGCAGTTTGTTTACCAGTTTTTCATGCATACCGGCCCGTGGCGGATCTGTAATGATCACATCGGGCCTGCCATGCAGGGTAAAAAATTCATCATTACAAATTTTAATAACATCGCCTGCAAAAAATTCGGCATGGCTAATATTGTTTAAAGCTGCATTTTCTTTTGCATCGGCAATGGCTTCTTCAATTACTTCAACTCCAATTATTTTTTTTGCCTGTTTGCTAACAAAAATACCAATGCTGCCTGTGCCGCAATACAGGTCGTACACAATCTCGTTACCGGTAAGTGCAGCAAAATCTCTTGTTATGGTATATAATTTTTCGGCCTGTTTGGTATTGGTTTGAAAAAATGATTTGGCAGAAATTTTAAATTCAAAATCTTCCAACTTCTCTGTTGCATATCCTTTTCCAAAATAAACCTGTGGCGTAAGGTCATAAATACTGTCGTTCCATTTTGGATTAATGGTGTACAGCAAAGTTGTTATCTGCGGCACCTGTTGCAGCAGGTGATCAAAAAGTTTTTTTCTTTCCGTTTCTTCATCATAATTTAAACAGATGTTCACCATCAACTCGCCGGTGGTACAAAAACGTATAATTACATTACGCAGCCAGCCGATATGTTCCCGTATGTCGTAAAACGAAAAATTGTTTTCCAGCGCAAAAGCCCTGATGGTATTTCTAATCGTATTATTTACATCATCCATTAAATAACACTCCTCAATATCAATTATTTTATCAAAAATGCGGGGAACGTGAAAACCCAAAGCCCCCCCACCCCCCAAGGGGGGATTAGCCTCCCCAAACCCCTCCGAAGGAGGGGCTTTTGAAGACCCTGCTAACGTAGAGAGATTTTCTGAATTTTCAGACTCCAAAAATCCCCCCTTGGGGGGTGGGGGGGCCGGGAGTGGGTTTGGGTAATATTCCTTATTGCTAAACGTAAACTCCAGTTTATTTCTGTAATGCACGGTATCATCAGCGCCAATGATGGGTAAAATTTGTGGCATATCAACTTTACCTATGCGCCGCAGGTTCTGCTCCACTTCCTGCTGTTTGTATTGTAATTGCTTTGCATAAGGCAACATTTGCCACTTGCACCCGCCACAAATACCAAAATGTTTACAAAACGGGTCTACCCTTTCTTTTGATTGTTCCTTAATTTTTAAAACCCGTCCTTCGGCCCAGTCTTTTTTATTTTTGGTAAGCAGCACATCGGCAACATCGCCGGGCACGGCACCCGAAATAAAAATTACCTTTCCATCAAGCTTAGCCAGGGCCTTTCCTTCGGCCGCATAATCGGTAATTAACAGGTCTTCCAGTATGATTCGCTTATTTTTTTTTCTCACGGCAGCAAAAATACCGCATTAATCATCAATATTGTTTTGTTAACGATTTGTAATTGTTAAATGCTATCAAAGCCATTATGTGCATATAAACCACCTATTTTAAATACATTTGCTATCCTTAAATAACCATGAAAAAATATTTAGTTTTCTTTTTTGCCGCTTTAACCACCAATGCTGCTTTTACCCAGGGTTACCAGGTTACCCTTAATGCCCCGGGCTATAAAGCTGGTATTACCTATCTCACCTACTACATGGGTAGTAATTTTAATGTAGCAGATTCGGCCGCCATAGGCAATAATGGTACGGCTGTTTTTAAAGACACTGCTAATTTGCCACCGGGTATTTATGCCATTTTTTTTCCGGGTAAAAAGTTAAGGACAGAGTTTTTAATTGGCGATGAGCAGGTTATTTCAGTTACTGCTGATACAGCTGACCTGATTAATAAAACCAAAGTAACAGGATCAAAAGAAAATATTTTATACAACCAGTACCAAAAGTTTGCAGCGGCCAAAGGAAAGCTGATACAACAGGAACTTGTGGCTTACAGGGCATCGGTTACAAAACAGGATTCTTTATTACATGAAAAAAAATACACTGCATATAATAATGAGTTGAATGATTACAGGGTGGAAATTATAAAAAATCAACCCAATTCCATGATGGCAGCATTATTAAATGCCATGAAAGAACCTCCTTATCCCACAAAACCGCCTGTTACAAGACAGGATTCAATTGATAATTACAACGAATACAAAAAACATTATTGGGATGGTATCAGTTTTATGGACGGCCGCATTATTCGTACACCTTTCTTTTTAAAAAAACTGGAGCGTTATTACCAGGAAGTAATTTCTCCCGATCCTGAAACGATCATAAAAGATGTTGATTATAAATTACTGCTGGCCCGCTCGGCACCGGAGATGTATAAGTTTATCCTGAACTGGGTTACTGATGAATTCATCAATCCCAAATACATGGGACAGGATGCAGTGTTTGTTCATCTTTTTGAAAAATACCACAGCAAAGGTTTAAGCAACTGGCTTAATGAAAACCAAATGGAAGCCATCAGCCGCAGAGCCTATATGCTTATGGCGAACCTGATTGGCGAAAAGGGGGCAGACCTGGAAATGTTGAACACCCAAAACAAACCCGCTAATTTATACAGTTTGAATGCAGATTACACAATCATTTGTTTTTGGGATCCAAATTGCGGCCATTGCAGGGAAGAGGTTCCAAGACTTGATTCGATATACAGGGCAAGCTGGAAAAAACATAATGTGAAAATATTTGCGGTGCTTACCCCCGATGGTAAACAGGATATGAAGCCTGAATGGCTGAGCTTTATTAAAGACAATGATCTGGGCGAGTGGACCCATGTGTACAAAACCAAAGAAATGGAGGATGCAGACTTTGCGGCTCAAAAACCCAGTTTTCGTCAATTATATGATATTATTTTAACCCCTACCATATATTTGCTGGATAAAGAAAAGCGGATAATTGGTAAAAAACTTACGCTCCTGCAATTAAATGATTTACTTAATGTAAAATGGGGTACAGCCGTTTCGAATTAAAAAAACAACTGATGAAAAAATTTTTGTTCCTGTTTGCTTTTACAATCTTTACAACCTGTATTTTTTCGCAAACCCTGTTTACCTATGGCAACGCTGCCGTTGATAAAAATGAATTTATCAGGGCTTATAATAAAAATAAAACGCCGGTTGCCGATAAAGAAAAAGCTTTACGGGAATATCTTGAGCTGTACATAAGATTTAAACTGAAAGTAAAAGCCTCCATGGAGTTGCGCCTTGATACTTTACCACAGTTGCAATACGATGCTCAAAGTTTTCGTACCCAGATAGAAGAGAGCTATTTAAACAATGAAAAAGCTGTTACTGATTTATTGAACGAGGCTTTTGGGCGCAGCCAGAAAGATCTGCACATCCTGCATTTTTATGTTGCAGTTGAACCAACAGCAACACCCGAAGACAGTTTTAAAATTTACAAATCCATATCTGCTTTATATACCGCCCTGGCTGCAGGAAAAACTGATTATGCTAATTTAACATCAGCAGAAGCAGTTAAGATCAATTACGATGACGTGGGTTTTATTACCGTATTTACTTTACCTTATGAGTACGAAACCCTTATTTATAATTTAAAGATGGGCCAGGCAGGTAAGCCTTTTCGCACAAAAAAAGGCTGGCATTTTTTTAAATTAATTGGCGAAAGAAAAGCCGTAGGTAAATGGAAGGTTGCACAAATCTTATTTTCTATTCCACCTGATGCAAATGCAGACGATAAAAAAAGATTTGAAAAAAAGGCTGACTCGGTTTATCAATTGCTGATGAAAGGCGAAGATTTTGGCAAGTTGGCAAGATGGTTTAGCGATGATAAAGTTAGCTATGTTAATAATGGGGAAATGGCAGAATTTGGGTCCGGAAAATTTGTACCCGATTTTGAAAATGAAGTTTTTAAACTTACCAAAGACAACGAAATAAGTAAGCCTTTTTTATCGCCTTACGGCTACCATATTGTTAAGCGGTTGTCGCAAAGCCCGGCTATAGCCGATAAAACTGACATGGCTTACCAGTTTGAATTAAAACAAAAAATACAGCAGGATGCAAGGATAAACAGTGCCAGGGATTTATTTTTAAAAGAAATATTTAAGCAGGTTGGCTTTAAAAAAACCGGGGCTGTTTCAGATGCCGACCTTTTCCGCTATGCCGACAGTGTTATTGCCAAACCCAATTCTGAAACAGGTAATACAGTTGTTTACCCAATAGCCAATAAAATCATTTTTACTTTTGCTAAAATAAAACTTACCGGTAAAGACTGGCTGGATTTTGTACGCAGCTATAAAGGCAATGGCGAACTTTACCAGGGCGAAACCAATGTTGCCCTGATTGATAAATATATTAATTCAACAATAATAGATTTTTACAAAAAAAATCTGGAAGATTATAATGCCGATTTCCGGTACCAGATGGATGAGTTTAAAAACGGTAATGTATTGTTTGAAATAATGGAAAGAAATATATGGGGCAAAGCTGCCAATGATACAGAAGGTTTACAAAAATATTATACCGAAAATAAAAGCAAATACCTGTGGGCCGAAAGTGCCAATATTATTTTGTTTAACTGTGCCAGTAAAACTGTTGCTGATGAAGCCAGAGCAGACCTGTTGAAAGGTAAAGACTGGAGAAAAATTGCAGAGGAATCCAATAACAATATACAGACCGATTCGGGCAGGTTTGAACTTTCGCAAATACCGGTAAAGGTAGATGCAAAAATGGCTAAAGGCACGGTTTCGGAAATTGTAGTTAACCCGGTTGATGGCAATACCGGTTTTATAAAGCTGCTGAATTATTTTGCTGCTAACCTGCAGCGTAATTTTGATGAAGCAAGAGGATTGGTTATTAATGATTATCAGAATATACTTGAAGAAAAATGGATAAATGAGCTGAAAAAGAAATATACTGTTAAAATAAATGAGGCTGTTTTTCAGTCGCTGTTGAAGTAGGGAAACTTACATAATTATTAGAAAAGCCTGTTAACAAAAAGCTGTTGGCAGGCTTTTTGCGTAGGTGGGTTTGAGAACAGAAACGGATATAAAAATGATGAGATTTTTTATCATGAAATCCGGATTGATTAACAAAAACGTATATTATGAAAAAATTATTTTTAGGATTGGTATTAACAACAGCAGTTGCATTAAGTACCAAAGCACAGGTGTATGTACAGGGCGGATTAAACCTGGCAAACATTACAAAAACAAAAGACGGGCAAACAGAAAAGAACAACATTCTTCCTTCTTTTAATGTGGGTGTATTGGGCAGGCTTCCTATAACAACCATGTTCAGTCTTGAGTCGGGCCTGTTACTTACAGGGCGTGGTTCAAAAGCAGAAACTTATTTCAATGGCGGTAACGATTATGTAAAAACAAAATTCAACCCGCTGTATATTGAAATGCCTTTAAATGCGGTTGTAAAGATTCCTTTGGAAAAAGAATCGAATGTGTTTTTTAATGCCGGCCCTTACGTTGCCGTAGGTATTGGAGGTAAATCAAGACAGGAGTCAAAATTTGGCCCGCTGATGACATCCTCAACAAGTAACATTAAATTCAGCAACGACGATCCGTTTACATCAGAAGAGGAAGATGCAGGTTACGACAGGTTAAAGCGTTTTGATGTGGGTTTAAATTTTGGTGGTGGATTTCAGTTTGGGCGTATCATGTTAAAAGCCAATTACGGGCTTGGCCTTACAAAAATAAATTCAACAGAAAGCAATAATAATGCTGATGATAAAAACAAGTACCGCACACTTAGTTTTTCGGTAGGCATTCCGCTTGGAAAATAAATAACCCCATTGAAAATAAAAACCCTCCGCAATGTGGAGGGTTTTCTTTTTACACAATTTGTTTTACCGCGTTGGCCACAATATGGGGCCTGCCCAATGTATAATAATGCAATACCGGTACACCGAATTTTTTTAACTCCTGCGATTGCTGCAGCAACCATTCGGTGCCCACCTGTTCCACCTCTTCATCTGTTTTACATTTAATTATTTCTTTGCTTAAAGCTGCAGGCAGATCAATATGAAAAATTTTTGGCAAAACGGTCAGTTGCTTTTTTGTATAGATCGGTTTTAGCCCCGGAATAATGGGTACTGTAATGCCAATTTCTCTGCATGCTTTTTCAAATGCAAAAAACTTTTCATTGTCAAAAAACATTTGTGTAACAATATAATCGGCACCCAAATCTACTTTTAGTTTCAGGTAATGCAGGTCGCTGTCCATATTGGGGGCTTCAAAATGTTTTTCGGGGTAGCCAGCCACGCCAATACAAAATTTTGTCTGGCTGGTATTTTTTAAATCTTCCTCCAGGTATTTTCCTGCATTTAAATTTATAACCTGTTGCAGCAAGTCGCTTGCATATTCATGTCCGCCCGGCTCTGGCAAAAATGCAGTTTCGTTTTTTGCTGCATCGCCACGCAATACCAACACATTATCAATACCCAGGTAATTCAGGTTTATTAAAGCGTCTTCGGTTTCGTTAATGCCAAAGCCTCCGCAAATTAAATGTGGCACCGTATCCACACTGTATTTATTCATAATAGCGGCACAAATGCTTTCGGTGCCCGGCCGTTTACGCACCACAACTTTCTGAAAAGTGCCATCGGGTGTTTTTTTAAAAACATGTTCGCTGCGGTGATAAGTTACATTTATATAGGCAGGCTTAAACTCCATCAGTGGATCAAGGTGCTGGTATAACGACTGTATTCCCTTCCCTTTAAGTGGTGGTAAAATTTCAAAAGAGATCAATGTATCTTTTGCGTGGTTAATGTGTTCTGTTACTTTCATCTGTTTAATTAATATGCAAACTTAAGTAAGCTGGCATACATAATCAAAAATCGTGTAACCCGGCGTGATGTTTTGATGTTGATTTAATAAACTATATTATCTATAAACATTTTACTGTACAGGTAATATCTGTTGGCCGGCGGGTCTCCTTTAAAATATCTGTATTCCCAAATTATCCAGGCATTATTATTATACCAGATCAGGTCAATAAGAAACCCAGTTTTAACCCCTTCGTAATAGTTTAAAGCAATATCGCCAATGGCTGTTGGCAGGGTATCATTTACTCCTTTTACCGTAAAATCCTCTGCCGATCCATCATTGAAAGAAGTGTATGCATCATTTAACACAGCAGGATATTTACAAAGTAAATTGGAACTGCTGTTGCTGTATTGGTAAAGTCCTCCTGCTTTTGTGTTTAGATAATAAACTGTTGTATCTGCACCAACATCAACAATATTCAGCCATTTTTCTCCACCAAAAGTTTCTTCGGTTTTGGCCTTATGTGTAATTATTTTTGATGTTGCAATACCTCCATAAGAGTAGTAGGTATAATAATTATATGTCCAGGTTGTTCCAAGCCTGGGTTTTTGATTTGCCGGAACAATTACACCTCCGGTGATAGTGCCATCTATTTCTTTTTGGCAGGACATTATTGTGAAAGCCGCTATTATTAAAACAAAAAGATAAAGTAAACAGGTTTTCATTAATACCATTTAGTGTCCAACTAAATAAGAGATTTGTAAACTTAAATTAAAATATTGATGTTTTAATAACGGGATCATACAAACAACCCGGTATTTAATAAAACTTTGCCAATATGCTATTATAATATCAGGCTTTGTTTTTGTTCGCTTACTTTTGTAAAAATTATTTCATTTGAGCCTGGCCATATATACCAAAGACCTTGTAAAAGTTTACGGCAGCCGCACTGTTGTTAATAAAGTTTCTTTTAATGTAAAGCAGGGCGAAATTGTTGGTTTGCTTGGCCCAAACGGCGCCGGTAAAACCACTTCATTTTACCAGGTAGTAGGTTTGGTAAAACCAGATGAGGGCGAAGTTTTTTTAAACGATATCAATATTACCAAACTACCCATGTACAAAAGGGCGCAAATGGGTATTGGTTACCTGCCACAGGAAGCCAGTGTTTTTCGCAAACTGAGTGTGGAAGATAATATACTGGCAGTGCTTGAAATGACAAAGCTTAACAAAAAACAGCAAAAAGAAAAGCTGGAAACCCTGCTGGATGAATTTAACCTGCGGCGGGTACGCAAAAACAACGGCGATACATTAAGCGGAGGCGAAAGAAGACGAACAGAAATTGCACGTGCCCTGGCTGTTGATCCAAAATTTATTTTATTGGATGAACCTTTTGCCGGTGTTGACCCCATTGCGGTTGAAGACATACAGGCCATTGTTGCCAAATTAAAATTCAGGAATATCGGCATTTTAATTACCGATCATAATGTAAACGAAACCCTCTCTATTTGCGACCGGGCTTATTTGCTGATTGATGGTAAAATATTTACACATGGTACTGCCGAAGAATTAGCCAATAATGAACAGGTACGCCGTTTATACTTGGGTAAAAATTTTGAATTAAAGCGAAAGGATTATTTGCATGATGAGGCTGCCCGATAATTATTTATCTTGTTGGCTAAATGAAGTTTCTCTCTCCCGCCATATCTAAGTTAGCCCGCATGCGTTTGTGGCGTATTGAAAACTGGAGCAACCATCCCGTAGCAGTACAGCGTGAAGTTTTGCAGGACCTGGTAACTGCCGCACAATACACCGAGTTTGGAAGAAAATATAATTTTTCAAAACTTTTTACTTTAAAAGAATTTAAAAAAAATGTACCCGTACATGAGTATGATGCTATAAAACCATACATACTGAGGATGATGGATGGAGAAGAAAATATTTTATGGAACACGCCTGTTAACTGGTTTGCAAAATCTTCCGGAACCACATCCGATAAAAGTAAATTCATTCCCATCAGCGAAGAAAGTTTACAGGATAACCATTTTAAAGCAAGTAAAGACCTGCTCAGTAATTATTATAAAAATTTTCCTTCCAGCGATCTGTTAACAGGCAAGGGCCTGGTGGTTGGCGGCTCTCACCAGATAAGTAAAGTGAACGAGCTGGTTCAATATGGAGACCTGAGTGCAGTGCTCATGCAAAACTCTCCTTTTTGGGGGCAATGGATACGTACACCCGAATTAAGTGTGGCGCTGCTTGATGAATGGGAAGATAAAATTGAAAAACTGGCAAAGGTAACTGCAGAAGAAAATGTTACCTCGCTTGCTGGTGTTCCAACCTGGACAATACTTTTATTAAAACGGATACTGGAAATAAAAGGAAAGAAAACCATTAAAGAAGTGTGGCCCAATTTAGAATTGTACATCAATGGCGGTGTTTCATTTGTACCCTATAAAGAACAGTTTGATAAGATCATCGGTGGTAAAATAAATTACCTTGAAATTTATAATGCAAGCGAAGGTTTTGTGGCAGCACAGCTAAACCCCGATGATGATGGCATGTTATTGTTTACCGAGCATGGTGTTTTTTACGAGTTTATGCCGGTAGAAGAATATGGTAAAGAATATCCGGTGACTTTTGGTTTGAAAAATGTAGTGATTGAAAAAAATTATGCGCTTGTAATAAGTACCACGGGAGGTTTGTGGCGCTATTTAATTGGTGATACGGTTCAGTTTACCAGCCTCAATCCATACAAAATAAAAATAACCGGCCGTTTAAAACATTATATGAACGCCTTTGGCGAAGAAGTAATTGTAGACAACAGCGATAAAGCCATTGCCCATGCTGCAGAAAAAACCAATGCTGTGGTTAATGATTATACGGCAGCCCCTGTTTATTTTACCGATAACAGTAATGGCGCCCACGAATGGCTGGTAGAATTTGAAAAAGAGCCAGATGATTTTAATAACTTTATTATTGAACTGGATGATTGTTTAAAAAACATGAACAGCGATTATGAAGCCAAGCGACATAAAAGTATAGCCTTGCGTTTGCCGATAGTTCATAAATTACCACCAGGCACATTTACTGAATGGTTAAGAAAGAAAGGAAAACTGGGGGGGCAGCATAAAGTACCCCGGTTGAGTAATGAGAGAACGATACTGGAAGAAATTCTGGTAATAAAAAATATTGGTTTTATTTAAACTTTTGGTTTTATTTTGAAGAACAGAAACTATTAATCATGAAATTACTAAACGGCAAAAATGCAATTATAACCGGTGCTGCCCGTGGTATTGGAGAGGGTATTGCATTAAAATTTGCTGAGCAGGGTTGTAATGTGGCTTTTACTTATGTAAGCGACGGCAGTGCCGAAAGAGCCAAAGTGCTGGAAGATAAGCTAACCGCCATGGGCATTAAAGCAAAAGCTTACCAAAGCAATGCAGGAGATTTTACCGCCTGCGAAATTTTTGTAAATGATGTGTTGAAGGAATTTGGTACCATTGATATTTGTGTAAATAATGCCGGCATTTCAAAAGATAATTTATTGCTGCGTATGACACCCGAACAATGGGACGATGTGATACAGACAAATTTGAAAAGTGTTTTCAATATGACCAAGCAGGTTATAAAACCCATGATGAAAGCAAGAAGCGGCAGCATTATTAATATGAGCAGTGTAATTGGCGAAATGGGTAATGCCGGCCAAAGCAGCTATGCAGCCAGCAAAGCCGGTATATTAGGTTTTACAAAAAGTATTGCAAAGGAACTGGGTAGCCGTAATATCCGCTGCAATGCAGTGGCGCCGGGTTTTGTTGAAACTGATATGACCAGTTATTTAAAAGAAGGTGAAGGTGCTGATAAATATAAATCCGATATTCCCTTAGGCAGGTTTGCAACAACTGAAGATATTGCCAATGTATGTTTGTTTTTAGCCTGTGATATGGGTAGCTATATTACCGGGCAGGTTATAAGTGCCTGTGGTGGGTTAAATATATAAACCGCGGGTTTTTATTTAATTGCTTTTTTTATACTTGAAAACACAAGCTCCTCCAAAAACAAAACAATCTTCGACTCATCTTTATCTTTCCCAAAATCGGTAAGCGAGGGCAGATTATTCATAAAAAAATTCTGAAAATGTGCTATTTCTATAATGCTACTCGACAATGATTTTGGGTATCTGTATCGGGGGTTACATTCAAGAATAATATCACCGATTTTTACACAAAGATCTTTGTAGGGTTTAAAAAACTGGTCTTTGTTATCCGCTGTTACATGCTTGGTTAAATAGGCTTTGGAGCCTTCGGAAATAATAATCTGGTGAAGTGCGCTTTCATCAACATGGCTTGTTTTAATATCATCTTCCACTGTTGTAGCCAATAATTGAATTACTTTTTTAAGCTTTTTTACAGGGTCATAAATATTGTTGGTCTGGAAGCTGATGCGGTACTCTACCCAACTCCAGTACCACGCTACAATGTACAGGAGTAGGCGGTGTTTATTTTCAAAGTAGCGGTATACTCCCGCTTCTGTTGTGCCGATATCTTCTGCCAGTTTTTTAAAGTTAAAAGACTCAAACCCGTTTTTGTGTATTAATTGAATGCTGTGCAGAATTATTTTTTTGCCCAGTTCAGATTGCTCCGGGTTACGGAGAAATAGTATTTCATTCAATTTTATATGCAACTGTATTTCCATATGTTCCGGTTTAATTTCTTTGGCGTAAATATATCTGATAACAGTATTAAAAAGCGATGTGCTGAAATCCAATTGTCAAAATTAAGTAAAAGTTTTACATTTCAATATGATAGTATTGCTATCATTTGAAATAAATATACTATCATTGTACCATTAAAACCAAAAAACATTGAATTATGGAATTAAAAACCCTGTTTAAAGAACTTAAAAGCGATCTTCCGGCAAGTATTGTTGTATTTTTTGTGGCGGTTCCCTTATGCCTGGGTATTGCACTGGCATCAGGTGCGCCGCTGTTTGCCGGTATTATAGCCGGAATAGTGGGCGGCATTGTTGTTGGTTTTGCAAGCGGCTCTCCGCTTGGTGTTAGTGGCCCTGCTGCAGGCCTGGCTGTAATTGTGTTAACCTCTATTGCTACGCTTGGTTCATGGCCCGCCTTTTTATTAGCCGTTGTGCTGGCCGGAATTTTACAACTTATTATGGGTTTTGCCAAAGCGGGTTTTATTGCCTACTTCTTTCCTTCATCAGTTATTAAAGGAATGCTTACAGGTATCGGACTCCTGATCATTTTAAAACAAATACCGCATGCTTTAGGTTACGATAAAGATGCCATCGGTAATGATTCTTTTTTTCAATTCGACGGAGAAAATACTATCTCCGCCATAATAAAAGCATTTGAAGTATTTACACCGGGGGCTGTACTTATTGCTGCTATCTCAATCGCAATCCTGATATTATGGGATAAGGTATTAACAAAAAAGCACAAAATATTTCAATTGATACAGGGCCCGGTTGTGGTAGTTGTTTTGGGTATTGTAATGAATTACCTGTTTCAAAACGGCACATTAAATTTCAGTTTGGCAGAGGACCAGGTAGTGAGGCTTCCGGTTGCACATAATTTAACGGAGTTTTTCAGCCAGTTCACCTTCCCCGATTTTTCAGCAATAACAAATGTAAAAGTTTGGGAAGTTGCGGTTGTATTAGCCATTGTAGCAAGTTTGGAAACTTTACTATGTGTAGAAGCAACCGATAAAATGGACCCACAAAAAAGGATTACACCCACCAACAGGGAGTTAAAGGCACAGGGTTTGGGTAATATTATTTCGGGCTTTATTGGCGGTTTGCCAATTACACAGGTAATTGTTCGCAGCACTGCAAATATTTCGTTTGGTGGTAAAACAAAAATGTCGGCCATACTGCATGGAGTATTTTTATTAATCAGCGCAATTACCATTGCAGGATTGTTGAATATGATTCCGCTTGCCAGTTTAGCTGCTATATTGATTATAGTTGGTTATAAATTAGCAAAACCGGCTCTTTTTAAACTGATGTATAAATTGGGCTGGGAGCAGTTTATTCCATTTACAGCTACTGTTGTTGGTATATTGGCAACCGATTTGCTGAAAGGAATTACCATAGGAATCCTCTTCGGTATTTTTTACACGTTGCGCCACAGTTACCGCAACTCCCACTATATGAAAGATACAATAACAACAGAAGAAGGACATGAAGTTCACCACCTGGTTTTAGCCGAAGAAGTTTCGTTCTTTAATAAAGCCAATGTGATAAAAGAGCTGGAAGAAATTCCGGCTAATTCAAAAGTGATCATTGATTTTTCAAAATCAAAAGCAATTGCACATGATGTACTTGAATTAATAAAGGATTATGAGATTCACGCTAAAACAAAGAATATCACCGTTGAGAAAATAAAATTTATTGAACCGGCTTATTTATAATCATTAAACAAATAAAAAACACAATAAAATGAAAACATTAACAAAAGAAATGCAGGCAGCCATTACACCAGCTATGGCTTTGGAATTATTAAAAGAAGGGAATAAAAGATTTGTAAATAATCTTAAAGTAAACCGCAACCTCCTGCAGCAGGCAAACGAAACATCAGACGGGCAACATCCGTTTGCGGTTATTTTAAGCTGTATAGATTCCCGAACATCTGCAGAATTAATTTTTGACCAGGGGCTGGGAGATGTTTTTAGTGCACGAATTGCAGGAAATATTATCAATGAAGATATTTTGGGCAGCATGGAATTTGCCTGCAAAGTAGCTGGATCTAAAATCATTGTTGTACTGGGCCATACCAAATGCGGTGCCGTAAAAGGTGCCTGCGACCATGTGGAAATGGGAAACCTTACGGCACTGTTAAGTAAAATACAGCCCGCTGTTTATGATGAAAACACTGTAAAAGAAAACCGCACTTCTTCAAATGCCGAGTTTGTTGAAAAAGTAGCAACCATCAATGTTAAGAGAACCGTACATGGCATTATGGAACGCAGCACCATTTTAAAAGAAATGATTGAAAAAGGAGAGATTGGCATCATTGGCGGTACACATGATATTACCACTGGCGAAGTAAATTTTTATGCCGATGCTACTGTAATTAATACTATGTAAAATCAAAAATCAGGCAACATTAATTTGTTGCCTGATTTTATAATTAACCCTTAAAAACGCATTATTATGAAAAAGAGAAAAAACCGCGACCTGGAAAAAGAATATCCCCGGAACCAGTTTATTTCAAAACTCAGGCGATTAGCTGATGCGCTGGAATCACATAAAGCTTTCAGCATTCAGGTAAATAACGAGCGTTTGCATATTCCGTCTGATGCGATCCCAAATATTGAGCACGAAAGAAATGGCAATGCCGAAGAACTTGAATTTCAACTTAAATGGGAAAGAAAATAAAAACGTTGACGCTTAAAAATTAAAACTATGAAATGTCCTTCATGCAACACAGTACTTACAATGTGCGAACGTAGTGGGATTGAAATTGACTACTGTCCGCAATGCAGGGGTGTTTGGTTAGACAAAGGTGAACTGGATAAAATCATTGAAAAGTCAGCTTCTGCAGAATCATCACAACAGTTAAAATCGCAGGATGAAAAAAGAAACCGGCGAGATGATGATGATGACGATGATGATGGTGGAGGATTATTTAACAGAAATCGAAATAATGAAAATAGAACAAACCCTAACAGAAGAAAAGGCGGTTTCCTGAGCAACTTATTTGATTTTGATTAAAACCAAATAATGTTATTAAAAATAATCTGATAAATTTTAACGGTCATGTGTAACTAAAGCAGTTAAAAAACAGACAGGAAAAATATAATAATACTTCAACGAATATCCGGATCTGCTCCAATTAATTAAGAAAAGATCAGATAACCAAAAACCATATTATGGAATATGAAATTATTATTTCGCTTTTAACGCTGATAGCTTTAGAGGTTATTCTCGGGTTAGACAATGTAATTTTCATATCTATCCTTGCCAATAAATTACCTGAACATCAGCAAAAAAAGGCAAGGTTCTATGGCTTAATCCTTGCTATGGTATTGCGATTGGGGTTATTGGCAATGATAGCCTGGATAATGAAATTAAACGATGATTTATTTATCCTTTTGAATCAGGGTATATCGGTCAAAGATTTGATACTGATATCAGGCGGATTATTCCTGTTGTATAAAAGCTCTGCTGAAATATATCATAAAATGGAAGGCGAGCAGGGTAACCAAACCAAAAATATTAAAGCGGCCACATTTGCCCAGGTAATTGCCCAGATATTAATAATGGACCTGGTTTTTTCAATCGATTCTATTATTACAGCCATAGGAATGGTTAAGGAAGTTTGGATAATGTATGTTGCTATTATTGTTACTGTGTTAATCATGTTGGTAGCTGCAGAACCAATCAGCAGATTTGTAAATAAACACCCGTCATTCAAAATGCTGGCACTCTCTTTTTTATTGCTGATAGGGTTTGCGCTTGTAAGCGAAGGCTTTGGTATTGAAATTCCCAAAGGATACATTTATTTTTCAATGGCATTTTCAATGCTGGTAAGTATTTTTCAAATGCGGATGCACAGAAATAACAAACCCGTAGATATACATGAACATTATAAAGAGGGAGAGGATAAATTACCAAAAAATGTTTTATAATAAAGAATGGCTATTGAGGTATTTATTTTGTGTTGCATTATTTATAACTGTTGCATCCCCTGTTATATCGCAAGAACAAAGGCTTGCCGACAAAAATTCTTTGGGTTGGCTTAGTTACACGGGCACATTTCAAATAAAATCTAAAATTTTCATACATACCGAATACCAGTGGCGCAGGGTAGATGGTTTTAAAAAAAGGCAACAAAGCCAGTTGCGGACAGGAATAAATTATGCTGTTAGAAAAGATATAAGTTTAAATGCCGGATATGCATTTGCCCAAACTTATACCTATGGTGATTATCCTGCTGCATTTGCTTTTCCGGAACACCGCATTTATGAGCAGGTGTTAATTAAAAGCCCGGTTGGCAGTATTGATCTGTCGCACCGTTTTACTTTAGAACAACGCTTTGTTGGCAGGGTAACAATGCCCAATGGAATAAAAAACACCGAATACTTTTTTTTAAACAGGATGAGATACCGGGTACGTGGAGAATTTCCATTACACAAAAAAGAAGCCACTAAAAAACCATGGAGTATCATAGCACAGGATGAGATTTTTATTGGCTGGGGAAAAAACATGGGCGCAAATATTTTTGACCAGAACCGTTTGTCGGTTTTGTTTGGATACAGGTTAAATAAAAATATAAAAATTGAAGCAGGGTTTCTAAATCAGATTTTACAGCAGGGTAAAAGAATAAATTATAAGCCGGTATTTCAATACAACAATGGTTTTATGCTTGCTTCACATTTATCATTCTCCC
>JANOVD010000426.1:0-2641 GCA_031417255.1 Chitinophagaceae bacterium | reverse complement strand
GGGTGGCTCACCCGAGAATCAAAAATGCAGGTTAGGTTCAGGGAGTTCTTTCAGTATTTGTTGTGCTGATAGTTTTTCTTAGCGGTGAGCCACCCTTTTGGGGTGACTCACCGGAACTATATCGCCTGCCTCGCCTTCAACTCTAAATATTTATTCACCGCATTGATGGTAAGCTTTTCCGGCGGTGTTAAGATAGAAAGTATACCATGCTTTTTTAATTCTTTTACAATAAGCCTTTTTTCAAACTCAAATTTTTCGGCAATGGTTTTTATATAAATCTCGTCAATGTTTTTTGCATCTAAATGTGATAGTTTGTGCAGTTCGGTATTTTCAAAAAACACCACCATCAGCAAATGATGCTTGGCTATGGAACGCAGGTAATTTAACTGGCGGTTCAATCCCGATAAAGATTCAAAGTTGGTATATAGTACGATCAGGCTGCGGTGTTTTATCCGGTTGCGAATCTGCATGTACAGCATTTCATAATCACTTTCTAAAAATGCAGTATCCTGGTTGTATAAAAGCTGTAAAATATTTTCACGCTGTATAGGCTTGCGGTCGGCAGCAAGTAACGAACCCATTTTATTGGCAAAGGTCATCAGCCCTATCCTGTCTTGTTTTTGCAAACAAACATTGGCTAAAACCAAAGTACTGTTAATGGCATAATCCAGCAAGGTCAATCCGCCAAAAGGCATTTTCATCAGCCGGCCCTTATCAATAATGCAATACACCTGCTGGCTTTTTTCATCGGTATAATTATTCACCATCAGCGATCCCTTCCGTGCTGTTGCCTTCCAGTTAACACTCCGCACATCATCACCGGTTACATATTCTTTTATCTGCTCAAACTCCATGCTGTGGCCTATCTTACGCATCCGTTTGTTTCCATGCTCGGCTTGTATGCTAGTTTGCGAAAGCAACTCATATTTACGCATTTGCAAAAAAGCAGGATACACGGGTATAACTTCTGCCTCATCAATATTATGGCGGCGTTTTAATAAACCGAGTTTAGATTTTACATAAATAATAATGCGGCCAAAATGATATTCACCACGTACAACGGGCCTTAGTTTGTAAATAATATTCTTTTGTTCCCTGGCACTAAAACGGTGTGTCAGTTTCCAGTCTCTTTTTTGAAACTGCACGGGCAGTTCATCAATGATCTCCATATCCACCGTAAAAAGCATATTATTTTTTACCTGCATCTCCACTTTATTTTCATCGCCATTGCTGAACCGGTCTGCTGTAATTCTTTTAGCTGATGGCGCTTTGCCTGTAATAAACAGAAAGAGATAATCAAAAAACATAAGTGCCAAAAAGATCAAAAAAAAGATTTTTACAAATGCATACATTTCGGGTATAAAAAACGACAGGATAAATAATACAATACACAGCCCCACAGCCAGGTAAAACCGTAGCGGCAGGTATAATGCACCAATATATTTTTGTATGCTACTCATATAAGTCCTCGGCCAGCTGGCGGAGATTTAGTGGGCCTTTATCTCGGTACTTCAATTGCTTTTAAAATAGTTTCAATCAGGTCATCGGCTGTAATTCCTTCCATTTCTTTTTCGGGTGTAAGAATAATACGATGCCTTAACACATGCGGCGCCATTTCAATAATGTCTTCCGGCGTAACAAAATCACGCCCCTTAATGGCTGCATTGGCTTTTGCCGAACGCAGGATTGCCAGCGAAGCCCTTGGCGATGCGCCCAGGTACAATGCAGGATTATTGCGGGTTTCATGCACTATCCTGGCAATAAACTCTACCAGTTTTGGTTCTATGATGATGGACTGGATCTGGTTGCGGTAATGTTGCAGGTCGTGGGTTGATAATAATTTCCTTATACCTTCCATCATTTGCGCCTGTGTTTTTCCCTGCTGGCGGTTTAAGATGCTCACCTCTTCATCAAGCGTTGGGTAATTCACTTCAATTTTAAACAGAAAACGATCCAGTTGTGCTTCAGGCAAACGGTAGGTCCCCTCCTGCTCAATTGGGTTTTGTGTTGCCAGCACAATAAACGGAAAACGCATCGGGTGCGTAATGCCATCAATGGTAACCTGGCGTTCTTCCATCACTTCAAACAAAGCGGCCTGTGTTTTTGCCGGTGCCCTGTTTATCTCGTCAATTAAAATAATATTGCTGAAAACCGGACCGGCTTTAAATTTAAAATCACCTTCCTTCGGATTAAAAACAGAAGTGCCGATCACATCGCTGGGCATCAGGTCGGGTGTAAACTGCAGGCGTGAAAAATCAGCATCAATGATCTTGGCTATTAGTTTTGCTGTTTATGTTTTTGCCACACCGGGTACACCTTCAATTAAAATATGCCCGTCGCACAATAGGCCAATCAGTAAAAGATCAACCATTTTATACTGCCCGATAATTACCTGTGCAATTTCATTTTTAATGTCGTAAACAGACCTGTTTAAGCCGCCCAGGTCAATACGTTGTTCAAATAAATTTTCTTCCATTAGGTTTGTTTTCTTAATTAATATTTCTTCCCCGTATTCTTATAAAATTGTTGTATCTGATCCTGCAGCGACATCAACTGGTAATCATTCACTACGTTGCTTCCCTGCGTGGCAATGATCGTGCGATAAATGGTATCTACCTTATCTTTCTCTACTCCACTCTTG
>JANOVD010000425.1:0-3730 GCA_031417255.1 Chitinophagaceae bacterium | reverse complement strand
ATCTAAAATTATCAGATCGGGCTCGTGCAAAACCGTAATAACAAATTGCAGTTTTTGCCCCATGCCTTTACTCAGGTCTTCTACTTTTTTGTTCCACCAGTTTTCCATCTCCAGCCGCTTAAACCATTCTTTTATTTTGTGCATGGCATCGCTTTTACGCAGGCCCTTAAGCTGGGCAAGGTATAAAGCCTGTTCGCCTATCTTCATCTTTTTATACAGGCCACGTTCTTCGGGCATATAACCAATATATTTTGCATCATTTTCGGGATCAAACTTTTTACCCTTTAAAAAAATATCGCCGCTGTCAGGATAAAAAATTCCGGTTATCATTCTTATCAATGTTGTTTTACCTGCACCATTGGGGCCCAGCAATCCAAATATGCTGCCCTGTTCTATATTCATGCTGATATCATCAACAGCTTTTTGCGTGGCAAAATATTTTTTAAGGTGATGTACTTCTAAAATGTTCATATTTAAAAATTAAGTTCGTAAAGATAATATGCAATGGAAACAATTGATTTTTTTTATACAAACGGTACATCATTACTTGTAGACATCAGTAATTTGTTTTGCTACTCTTTCTCCATCCATAGCAGCACTTACAATGCCCCCGGCATAGCCTGCTCCTTCGCCACAGGGGTAAAAATTATGCAGGTGGGGGTGTGTTAAACTTTCTGAGTTTCTTGGAATGCGTACCGGAGATGAGGTGCGGCTTTCTGTAGCAACAACCACGGCATCGTTGGTATAGTAACCTTTCATCGTTTCTCCAAATGCTGTAAACCCTTTTGCCAGCGACTGATAAATAAAGCCGGGTAAAACATTTTTTAATTGGGTTGATTGTAAGCCCGGTAAATAAGAATTTGCAGGTAAAGTATTAGATAATTTTGCGTTGCTGAAATCGGCCATGCGTTGGGCGGGTGCTACAAATTTTCCGCCACCGGCGTTATAACAATTTTGCTCAACCATTTGCTGAAAATGTAAAAGCAGTAAAGGGTTTTTAGCATCAATATCTTTTTTGCCTGAGGCTTTTAATTCTCTGAAGGCATCTTCTATTTCAACCTGTACCACCATACCACTGTTGGCAAATGGGTTATTTCTTTTAGAGGGGCTCCAGCCGTTTACCACCAATTCGCCTGCCGCAGTAGATGCCGGGGCAATAATACCACCAGGGCACATGCAAAAAGAAAATAAGCCCCTTTCATTTACCTGTTTTACCAACGAATAAGAAGCTGCTGGTAAAAGCCCCCTCCTAACCTCCCCCGAAGGGGGAGGAACGCCCACATTATTTTTTAACGATGAAGAAAGATGATATTGAATATTGTCAATTAATTCCTGCGGATGTTCTATACGAACGCCCAAAGCAAAACCCTTGGCTTCAATTAAAATTTGTTTTTGATGAAGTAATTTAAAAATATCCCTGGCGCTATGGCCGGTTGCTAAAATAAAAGCATCGGCATCAAAAATATTTCCATCTGCAGTGGTTACAGATGTTATTCTTTCTTTTTCAATTGTAAAATCAACAACTTTTTTCTCAAATAAAAATTCGCCACCGCAATCAACAATTTGCCGGCGCATAGCAGTAATAATTTGAGGTAATTTGTTGGTACCAATATGTGGGTGCGATTGGGAAAGGATTTTTTCTTCGGCACCAAATTTTACAAAGAGATTCAGTATCCGGTCAATATCACCTCTTTTGTTACTGCGGGTATATAATTTGCCATCGCTGTACGTGCCTGCACCACCTTCGCCAAAACAATAATTGCTTTCGGGGTTAATTATTCCGTCTTTATTAAGTACAGCTAAATCCCTTCGCCTTGATCTTACATCTTTTCCTCTTTCCAGGATAATCGGTTTAATTCCCTGCTCTATTAAATATAGTGCTGCAAACAGGCCTGCCGGGCCTGCACCAATAATAACCACCTTTTTTTCTGCATTGCCAACATTCCTGAAATTAAAAGATTGAATTGCCCGTTGCGTGAAGGGCTCATCAATAAATGCATTCAGGGTAAGGTTTACCCAAATAGTTTTTGCCCTTGCATCAATTGACTGCTTTAAAATATGGAAGCCCGAGATTGCAGTTGTTTTATTGCCGGTAGTATTGGCAATCAGTTTTTTTATAGCTAATTCATCAGCTGCATCTGCCGGCAGAAGTTTAAGAGAGATTTTTTGTTGTATAGTGTTAGGTGGTTATCCTAAAAACTTATTTAGATCAGCGAAATCGGTTAAATCAACCAATCTGCGTTTAAAAGGGCAAATCATCCACAGCATCCGGCGGTGTTGCAGAAAAAGTATCCAAAGGTTCCAGGTAATCGTTGTCGGCTTTGGATGTTCCGGATTGCAATATCTGCTCAATTCTCCAGGCATCTAAATTGGTTATATAATTAACCTTTCCGTCCTTTTCCCATTTACTGCCCTTGATGTTGAAGTAAACTTTAATTTCATCGCCGATGTTTACCCGGTCAATAATGATTGTTTTATCCTGCACACATTGAAACTTTGCGTAATTGGTAATGGTACGTCCGTTAAAGTCTTCTGTTTTTTCAACTGCAAATTCCCTCACTTTAAAAGTTTCAGTACGTTGTACGGTATCAAACTTGGCAACCAGTTTGCCTGTTAATTCATAACTCATAGAAATAATTTAATAATCAAAAGTAAATCTATTTTTTTGAAAATTATTTTTTGTTAGTATTACCTGTTACAGATAAAAATACCTATCTTCCTTTCGATTTCGGTATGTGCATAAAAAAGATAAAAATCAATAAAATTTTTAAAACGCTGGCAGATGGTTATCCAATTCAGGATAGTTTTAACGGATGTTTGAATTTATTCTGAATAGTTTTTGAGTTTATAATGCTAATCAGGTTTGTCGTTTTTTGGATAATATATCCAGGCCGTACAAATTGAACTGCATGGTTTGCAAGCCGTATTTGATACCGATGTGCCTGTAAATCAACCGGGATAACCGGGTGGAATTTTAAAACAGGTTGGGTTTGATTTTTTGGGTTATAAAAAGAAAACGCTGCCCAAAAACTCATACTGTAATCTCATAGGAAAAAACAAATGAATAAAAAATTTTTTTTTCAACATTTTATTCGATATTCGCTGTCCTGCTAAACTTTTTTTCTATTAAAATTGAAAAGAAATTTTAACCGGGACTAACTGAGGAAACAATTCTTAACTCGATATATTAATTGCTAAGGAACAAATGGATAAAGCTTTTGAAAAAGTATGGATTAACTGTTTAGAGATCATCAAAGACATTGTTGAATGGCAGCATTTCAAAACATGGTTTGAACCGATTAAACCGGTTGCATTAAAAGAAAAAATTTTAACGATTCAGGTTCCAAGTCAATTTTTTTATGAGTACCTTGAAGAACATTATGTTTCGCTGCTGGCAAAAACATTAAAAAGAGAATTGGGAAAAGATGCAAGACTGGAATATAGAATAATGGTTGACAGCGGAAACAGTAAACACAAACCGCAAACCGTTGATGTACCGGGGCAGGGTTACAAATCATATTCAAACAACGAAATGGATTTTCCGCTTGTTATAAATAATCCTGTTAAGAACCCATTTGTAATTCCGGGGCTTAAAAAAATGCAGATCGACCCGCAGCTAAATCATGCATATACTTTCGAAGCATTTATTGAAGGCGATTGTAACCGGGTAGCACGTCGGGCAGGTAAAACTGTTGCAGAAAAACCGGGTACCACATCTTTTAACCCTTTG